>JBOHIT010000053.1:0-26762 GCA_050726155.1 Bradyrhizobium sp. | reverse complement strand
GGCAGCGGTCGTTCTCGCCTTGGCGCTGAAATTCCTTCTCGCCTTTCGCATCGACGTCCATTGGGACGAGTTCTATTTCCTGTCGCAGGTGCATGATTATCTGCGCGGCGATCTGACGGCCCGGCTCCAGACCTTCCACGTCCATTTCTTTTCCTGGCTGCCCATGCTGGGAACCGATGAGATGGGCCAGATCGTCGCTGGCCGTCTCGCGATGTGGATGTGCCTCGCCGGCAGCGTCGTCCTGATCTATGGCCTCGCCCGTCGTTTCGTTTCGCATGGCGGCGCTTTGTTCGCCGCTTTGGCTTACCTGTCGGTTAGCGCCATCGCGGACCATGGCGCGAGCTTCCGCACCGATTCCCTCGCCACGTTCCTGGCCTTGCTGTCCTTCTATCTGATGCTTCGAAGGCCTGGCGGATCCCTCGGCGCCGCCTTGGCCGGCGTCGCCATGGCCGTTGCCATGCTGGTGACGATCAAGTCGGTATTCCATTTGGCGGCCCTCGCCGTGGCACTTCTGTGGCTGACACCCGGGATCCGCGACCGCGCACGACTTGCCGCTGCGTTCGCCGGCGTCTTCGGCCTTGTGTTCGCCGCGGGCTATCTCTGGCATGCATCGGCTCTGGCGGAACCCGAAGCGGGCGCGGCCACGGGATTTCTGGGCCGGACCGCATCCAAGATGTTGTTCGAAGATGGGCTGCTGCCCCGCTGGAAGGAACTCCTGACCGTCGTCATCTTGAATCCATTGTTCTGGCTCATGACCCTCATGGGCGCAGGAACAGCGTGGGGATGGACCCGCGGGAAAGGCGGCCGTGACAGCAGGGACGGGTGGCTGGTCCTGGCGCTTGCCCTGCCGCTCCTGACGCCGCTCCTCTACCGGAATGCGTTTCTCTATTTCTATGTGTTCATCCTGCCGGCGGCTTCGCTCCTGGTGGGGATCACCTTCGACAAATATTTGCGCCGGGACGCCATCGACCGCGAAGCCAAGCGACTTCCCGTGGCCTTCCTGTTGTTGTTCGCCCAATGCGCGTTCTTCTGCGCGATCTATGCGCTGCGTCTGCCCGACCGCACCGAAGCGGAGCGCGTGACGATCGCCGGCATCCATGCCGTCTTCCCTGAGCCTGTACCCTATATCGGGGGCTACGGGATCGCGGCGACGCTGCCGCGGGTGGGGTTCTTCATGAGCGGCTGGGGCCTGGACAGCTATCGGCGGGAAGGCCACCCGGTCTTCGCCGATCTCGTCGCCAAGACGCAGCCGCCGCTCTTGCTCGCGGACTCTCCAGCCCTCACGGCCGCTCTCATACCGGGCTGGGACATCGACAAGAAATACGCGCTGCTGCCCGCGGATATCGACTATCTGCGGGAAAACTACCTGCCCTATTGGGGTATGATTTTCGTCGCGGGCAAGCGGCTCCAGATTCCGGCCGCGTCCGACAGCGTCGCGTTCGATATCGCCGTGTCGGGAGACTATCGCCTTGGTTCGGCCAGGCCCGCCGTGATCGACGGACAAATGCGCGAGCCGGGCGACGTCGTCAGGCTTGCCGCTGGGCACCATGTTTTGTCGGGCTCGGTGCCGGGCGAGGCGGTCTTGCGCTGGGCCCCGGCACTGCCGCCGCCCGACACCGCGCCGGTCGATTTCATGACCTTCTTCGATATCAGAGAGTGAGCGGAATGCCAGGCCCCATCTTGAATCCGTCTCTCGGCTTTCTCGGGATTCGCCTGGCGAATCCCATGAGGATCGCGCGTCTCGTCGGCTATGTCCTGCTGAGTGTCGCGGCCCTCTATTTCATCGGGTCGGCTTGGAAATATGCGAGCGCCTTTCCCACGGTCGACTGGAATGGCAGCGTGGCGGCCATCTTTGCCGCCGTGATCCTCGTCTACCTGATGATGTGCACGATGTCCGGTTTTGCCTGGCATCTTTGGCTGAAGGCGGTGCGCGAGCCATCGCGCATGGCGCTGGCGGTGGCCCTCTGGCTGTTGTCCCAATTCGCCAAATATGTCCCCGGCAGCATCGCCCATCACATCGCTCGCGTGGCACTGGGTCGTCGCCATGGTCTCGGGACCGCAGGTGTTGTGGTCACCATCGGACTCGAGCAGAGCTGGGCCCTGACCGCCGGCGTGGTCGTGGCGATCACGAGCTTGGCCATTGCCGGTCCCGCCCTCGTCGCCGGCATGGCCTTGCCGTCGGTCCCCACCATCCTGACGGTTGCCGCCATTGCGCTATTGCTGCCGAGCGCAGGAATCTGGCTGATCGGCGAAAGACGGCCTGCCTTCATGAACCGCTGGCTGGGTCCCGCCCGGATCGCGCATCCCGGAGTCGGCACCTTGACGGCCTGCCTGCTGATCTACAGCGCAAATTTCTTCATCTCGGGCTGGATCCTGGATCTCCTCGCCCGGCAGGTTTTCGGCGCGGCCGGCAGTCATGTTCTCCTCGCGACCGGAGTCTACGCCGTGGCCTGGGTCGCGGGTCTTGTGACCCTGGTGGCTCCCGGCGGCATCGGCGTTCGCGAGGCCATTCTGCTGGCCGGGCTGACGCCGGCTTATGGCGCGGGCACCGCCTTGGGCGTCGCCGTTGCATTTCGGGTTGTCACGCTGCTGGGCGACGGCCTGGGGTTCCTGGTGGGGTTCCTCGCCGAAAAGCGCTTGGCCCGGGAATGACCGTGCCTGCCGCGGGCACTTCACGAGATTTTGAATACCGCGGCCCAGCGATCGGCGTTTCCTGATTCAACTCGCCCAAGTCACCTCGTCCCAGTGCTTGCCGCAAGATATGAAGGCCCGGCGACATTCTGCACCGGCCCGAAATCATGCGTGAGCCCATTTGCCGGATAATTCGTAACTTTGCTTGCCTCCAACGGGCCGGCATTGTCCTTTGAACCTTGTCCGGGATCTCGTCCCGCGGGATTTCACCGGCAAGTTCTTCTCGGGCCAATCCAGAGGTTCCAGGATGACGTTCTTATCGACCCGCTCGATTCTTTTCCCGCTGATGCGGGTTCTGCTCGTGGCGGCCCTGCTGGCCGCCCCAACCCTGGCCCGGGCGGCAGATGCGCCGCCGACCCGGATCCGCGGCACGATCGAGGCGGTCGCGGGCGACCAGCTCACGGTCAAGACCAATCAGGGCGAGGATCTCGCGGTGACGATGAACGCGGACACGGCGGTTCATGCCATCACGTTAGCCAAGATCGCCGACATCCAGCCCGGTCGCTATGTGGGCGCCACCGCGGTGCCGCAGGACGACGGCACGCTGAAGGCGCTCGAGGTTCATGTCTTCCCACCGGAGATGGCCGGGGCCGGCGACGGGCATCGTCCCTGGGATCTGGCGCCCGACAGCTCGATGACCAACGGCGTGGTCGGCGAGCTCGTGACCAGCAATGCCCGGACGATCACGATCAAATACAAGGGTGGCGAGGAGAAGGTGGCCATCCCCGACGACATGCCGGTGGTGAACATCGAGGCGGGCGACCGCTCGCTGCTGATGCCGGGTGTCCATGTCATGATCTTCGCGGTCAAGAATGACGACGGGACCCTGACCGCCCGCTCGATCTCGGCGGGCAAGAACGGAATCAAGCCACCGATGTGATCACCCGAAGCGATGGGTTATCCTTGAGAGATGCGGTCGGCGAACAGAGCAAGCTGCCGCTCCTCGATGCGGTTCTCCACCTCGCCGCGATGGGCCAATCTATGATCCCGTTCGAGGGTCGCTTTCGGGCCTCCGCGCGCTGAGGCCCGAAAGCCTGTCGCCCACGCCCCCTTACACGAGTCTCGGATAGATCCGAGCCTCCTTGCCGTCGGTCTTTCGCCGAGTATCGCGGATCAGCGGCTCGGCGGCAGCTTTTTGTGGCGCTTGAATGGCTTGGCTGGGCACAGGACCGATCCGGCTTGACGCCCTGCGTCTTCGCCCCCGCCTGCAGGGTCGCTCTCAGTAGCGGCTTGACATTCGTCTGATCTATAGGACCATGGTCCTGCGGCAGACAAATGAAGTCTCCGGCCCCGGACGGGCACCGGCACCAGGGGGCAGGCTCCGGCAAGGACAAGCCTTCCGTGGTGAGGCTGGTCGGCTGCCCGTTCGAATCATGATCTATCCGCTGGCCGGGAGAGGAAAACCTCTGAAGGAGTTTGGTTCAGCGTAGCGAGCGGGGTGGCGATCGATGCTGAAGATTGTCATATCGGCGTTAGCAATCCTGGCCTTATGGGGTTGTGCCGGTCCGCGGGACTTCCCGCCGATCGGGAATGCCACACCCGAGGCCTACCGGCTGGATAGCGGAGACCAGCTGCGCGTCATCGTCTACGATGCCGATCGACTGACCGGCGACTACGTTGTCGACGATGAGGGCACGATTTCGATCCCGCTCATCGGGCACGTCCAGGCCCGCGGGCAAACGACGGCGGAGCTGGAGAAGAGCATCAAGGATCGGCTGGCGGGGACCGTCCTCGTGGCGCCCAGCGTTGCCGTCCAGGTCCAGTTCTATCGGCCCTACTTCGTGCTGGGCGAGGTCAATCAGCCGGGCCAGTATCCCAGCATAGGCTACATGACAGTTAGCTCTGCCGTGGCCGCGGCCGGAGGGTTCACTTATCGCGCCGATACTGACACCGTGACGATCACGCGGCGCAACGGGGATCAGGTCGTCAAGGGAAGCGCCCACGGCGATACCGAGATACTGCCGGGAGATGTCATCTATGTGTATGACAGCATCTTCTAGGTAGCCGGCATGTCCGGCCGAGCAGGAGAACGGCGTCAGCACCCGAAAGGGCCGCGGTTCTTGGGCTCCATAGAGCGCCTCCTTCGCACGGGCTGCGCGCCGGCCGCGGGGATGAGACCAAAAGATCCGGCAAACGATCACAGCGCCCTTGAGGCTCTCCTGCCCCGGCCGAGGGGCGGGGCCTCCCGTCTGGCCGTGCGAGCACGGCTATGTCGTGGCGTGCTGAGGTCGGCCAGGTTTTGGCTTGCCCTGGTGCTGATCCCCGATTGGGCGGGGCACGCAGCCATGTCACAGCAGATACAGCAGCTTCCGTCCACAAACACCGGCGCCCCAGCGGGCTACGGGCCGCCGCCAAGCTACAGGCCGCCGCCGAGCAGCAAGCCGGGCGGAAAAATAGTTCCGGCCGGACAGCTGAAATTCGATCCGGCCGATCTGCCGGTCCTTGTCCGCCCGCGACCGGACCTTGATCCGCTGGGTGTACGATTTGGCAGCTTTCTGGTGTTCCCGGAACTCAGGATCTCCGAGTTCTATGACGACAACATCTTGTTCTCCGAATCAAACGCCCAGGACGACTTCATCACCGAGATTGCGCCGCGTCTGCGCATCGACTCGGACTGGAACGAGGATCTACTCAGTTTCGAGGCGAGGGCTGCAATCGGCCGCTATGCACAGCACACCAACCAGAACTACGAAGATTACGGGACCAGCCTCAGGGGCCGGTTCTGGGTCACGGACACCTCCTATTTTCACCACGAGTTCAGCTATGACCGGAGGCATTCGGATCGGGACTCGCCCGACGACACCACCGGCGTCCATCCGACCGAATACGACGATCTGCTGAATAGCGCGGGGTTCTTCCAGGAGTTCGGCCGGTTCACGCTGCGGCTCGACGGCGCCTTCAGGCGTCTCGACTATCTGAATGATGAGCAAATCACCGGCGGTGTCGTCACGCCCGTCGACAACAGCGACCGCGACCGCAACCAGATCCTCGGCACCGCCAGGGTCGGCTATCTGATACGGCAAGACATCGAGACCTACGTGCAAGCCAGTTACGGCGTCATCCATTACGATACCAGCCCGGACGACAACGGCTTCCAGCGCGACGCGAACACATACAACGCGATTGTCGGCATCGCGAAGGATTGGAACGGGATCTTCGAGACTGATATCTATGTGGGATACTTGGCGCAGACATTCGACGATCCTCGTTTCGACACAATCGACGGAATCGATTTTGGTGGAAAATTCGTCTGGAACGTGACGCGGCGCACCACCTTCAGTGCTCTGGTCGGTCGCCGCATCAGCGTCACCACGCTCGACAACGCGGCGGGGTCGCTCGTAACCGAAGCGAGCATCACCGTCGATTATGAGTTGCGCCGCGACCTGCTGCTGTATTCCAACGCCAAATGGCGCGAGAACGACTATAGCGGCATCGATCGGACGGACGACACTTACGAGATCGGGGCCGGCGTCAACTATTTCATCACGCGGAATTTCAATGTCGGCGCCGGTTACAGCTACCGGCAGCGAAACTCGAATGTGCCGACGGCCGAGTACATGCGAAACCTTGTCATGCTCAACCTTGACCTCAGATTTTAGCGGCGCCGATCCGCCAAAAGGCGGTCCGTCTCGTCAAGGCCAGCATGACCCCGACGGGATCGAACACCGATCCGGCAAAGTGCGAGCGGGCCCGCTTCTACCGGCGATCCCGATTCCGGCCGGTGACGACTTCCCGAAGCAGGGACATATAGGCCGATGGATAGAACCCCGAGTATCGCGCAATCTGGCGAAACGCTTCACCGACGACCCCGGCACTCTTGTGCCTGGTCACGCGGCAGAGATCGTAGGTGGCGCAAGCCGTCAAATAGGCCCTGAAGCGCGCCAGTTCTTCCGGGTCGAAGGCATAGGAGCGCTTGTGGTGTTCGAAGCGCAATGCGCGATCGCGCGACACATGTCCCGCCGCCAGATTGAGCCAGGTGAGATTGTTCTTATGAAGGCGGCGATACAGATAGGGATGGTTCACGTAGATCGCCCGGCCATGTTGGGCTACCCGAACGGCAAGATCGACGTCTGCGCCATGGCGGAACGCAGGATCGAACCCTCCCACTGTTTCAAAAATTGCTTTCCGGAACATCAGAACGGAGAGTTCGCCGATCGCCGAACCGTTGCGCAAGCAAAGATACGTCACCTCCCGCGCGCCGAGCGCATACTCCGCTTGATCGACGAAGATATTGGAGCGGTGGTTCACGTTCATTCGCACACCGGCCGGTTCTCCCCGATCGTCGATGAAGTGCGATCCTGACGAAACGAGGACGATATCCGGCGCTCTCGCAAATGCTGCGGCGTAGGCAGCGAACATACCCGGCGCGATCATGTCGTCGTGGCCCAGAACCACGGCAAGTTCGCCGGTGCTGTGACGAACCGCGGTGTTCCAGTTTCCGACCATGCCCAGATTGGACGCGTTGCGAATGTAGCGGATACGGCGATCATCCTGCCACTGCTGGAGGACCGGAGTGTAATCCACAGCCGAGCAGTCGTCGCACAGCACCACCTCGTAGACGCCGTAAGACTGCGAAAGGACAGAATCGATCAGGTCCCTCAGATATCGCGGCTCGGTATTGTAGATCGGGACGCACGCGCTGATCTTCATGGCGACCCTCGGCGACCCCGCTCGCCTGCCAGCCGCTCTCGGCTCCAGACGCCGGCCATATCGCGACCGAGGATGGCGGACAGTTGCCCAACCTCGTCGGCGAAGCATCGATAGAGGTATTGGCGCTCGGCAGCAAACTCTGGCTTGCGCCCGCCTTGCCGCCGCAGAAGCGTTTTCAGGGCGAACTGCAGCGGGTCCGGCAAGAGCCGAAAGGTGGCGCGGGCCAAGGGGCTGCGGCCAAACGACCGCGGGACGCCGGCCCTCGGCTCAAAGTATGTGTTGGCCGGGCCCGCGGGCCGAAACGGTGCATTCGGATCGGCGCCAAGGAAACGCAGCAGGTCGACAATTGTCGATTCAGCGTTTGCCCATAGCTCTTCCGATACGATGACATGAACTCGATCCGGCCCAAACAGGCGCCGGTACCGCGCCACGCCGTCCGCATAAAGACTGGCGCCGATATACTCGAAATGGAACAGGCTGTTCTCTGCCGTACTCTCGTAAAATGCCGATAACGGCTTGTCTTGAAGCCCCTTCGCCACGTCCATCAGATAGTGCGAGATCGTCCTTTCGGTCGGATTCCGCAGGACGGCAATGATCCGCGGATCGCTGCTGAACCGGAGGATTTCCTCCGCCGCCGTCTCGAAATACAGATAGGACGGGCTGAAGTCGCCGGCAAGCGACTGACCCTTGCGAGCGGAATAGTGGCGCAGATACTCGCATTCCGTGCGAATGACCGGCGGCCGGTAGTAGCTGGACGCCGCATGTTCGCGCGTGAAGTAATGCAGTTCCTTCTGCTTCGGAACATAGATATCGGGATGCTGCCGCAAATAGTTGTACAGCGTCGTCGTTCCCGCTCGCGGAGCGCCGACGACGAAGAAGTTGGGGCGTAGGTCCTCCATATGCGAAATCACCTGTAGGGGTGACAGTGCGCCCGACCGCCGAACGGCAGATTCACATCAGTGACCGACGGCAGGGGGAACCGGATTGTTGGATCCGACGTCATGGAGGACCTTTCGTGACCGCGCCAAATCTCGGCCACGGAGCGTTTACGCGGAAGGTCTGCTCTAACAGGGCCACATCGCCCAGGTAGAATTCTGCGAGCCTCTCCTCAATTTCCTTCGAGGGCTGAATGGGGAGCGATGTGCGGCGCGTGGGCCGCTCGTTGAACTGTTTATACGCCAAGCGCAGCCGGTGGCGAACCGGCGAGGACAACAGCGTCATTATGGCGTCGGCCCCCAGGCGCTTCAGCGTCGGTTTGAGGCCGGGAAACCGAAGAGCGCCTCCGCCGGCAAAGATACTCTCCCCCAGATTGGCGGGGCGATAACCCGGCGACAAACCGACAAATTCGAGCACGCGATCGATGGTTGCCGCGGGATCGCTGGACAAATGCTCGTTAAACAGGATGAGGATGCTATCCCCTGGATATCGGGTCCGATAGTAACCGAGAATGCGCCCATATTCCCCCCAGGCAAGATAGCACTGCGCTTCGCTGCTCGGTGCCGCTGGCAAGGAACGCGCGGTTGCCAGCGCGGCCGGCTCCAGCGCTGCGGCGAACGCCGTATCGATCGATCGAGTCTCCCAACCCCGTCTGAGTGCCATTTTGTAGTGAGACCTGGCTCTCTCCACCGGGTCCCTCAGGATGGCGATGATTTTGGCTTGAGGGACACTTCTCGCAACTCGATCGACAATGGCTTCGCTCGTCATATATTGCGGTGACACTTTTCCCCAGACCTGGTCAGGGCGCGCTTCCGAAAAATGCTCCTTGCGGAATGCGTCGAAGCCGCGGCGGAAACATTCGTCATTGCTGAAGAATGGCGCCTCCTTTCCGGCGGGCATGGCGATTGCTGGGTGGTGGCACAGATACTCATGGATCGCGGTTGTTCCCGACTTCTGCGCGCCGACAACCAGAAAATCGAATCCCTTGTCGACGGCCGCCCTAGCTATGCTCGCCATTCGATTCAAGGCGATCTCCTTCTGCGCCAAACGCCTGCAGGATCGCAGCCCGATTGGCGACGATGAATGCGAGGAAGGCGGCCGTACCCAGCCACATGGAGACTGAGAACGTGCCTCCTTTGCCCGATAGATAGACCCGCAGCAATGGCACGATAGGAATCGCGAAAACCCATCCCGGATCGCCCGCCAAGCGCCAGAAATTCCGGACCGTTATGGTCTTCACGAGCGTTCCGAGCCAAGTCCCGAGCAGCAGCAGATATGCCAATAGGACCGCTAAGAACGGAAAGAAGCCGGACTTGGCCCAGGTCGCCAAGAACAGGTTATGGATATCGTGGCCGCCGATGTCAACGTTGGTCCCAGTGCCTGACCAAATGTTCGCGTCAATGATATGCACGGCCGTATTGAACTGCTCCAACCGTTCTTCATAGGAAGTACTGTCTTCGAAACTCGACAGGAGTACCGGCCCGACGTTCGACAGAACCGCGATAGCAGCTACTGCGATCAGGAATCCGAGAGCGGCAAGGAAAGTACGATCGATGGGCGACCGGCTCGAAAGAATCGAGACTGCAAAGCTGACGGATAGAGCCAGACCGAAGCCCAGGAAGGCAGATCGGCTGAATGACAAGACGACGACGATAGCGACGATACCGAAGCACGCGCTTTCAAAAACTCTCGACCACAAGGTCGAGCGAAAGTCGCGCAGGCTCCGCATGATCGCGTACAGCACGACGACACAGGATGACAGCTCGTTCTTGATGGAGGTGGAGTATTCGGTGAACTGCTCGGACGATAATGCACTCTGGAAGCCGCTGCTGATGAAGATGGCCCTGGTGAATACCCTATTGAAGCCGTAGAAGCTTCCTCCACCCACCAGACCGGACCAAGCCACGCCCAAGTCTGCTCCGCCGATCGTCGCCGAAATCCCCAATGCGAGAAAGAAGACGATGATCGCCAGCCCGGCGCCGAGATAGTATTTGAAATTGCTACCGCCCAACACAGCCCGGAACAGGCAGAAATAGATGATAAAGAAGGCAGGAACGTAGAGCAGCTGGGGCAACAGGGCGACAACGGCTGGGTTGAGTCCCTTCCGAAGAAGGAAAACAAAAGAAAGCAATAGATACGATGTGTACAGTATCCAAAAAATCGGCGCATAAGAAAGAAGAAGAGAAGCCTCGCCAAGCACCCTTGTAGAGAAAAAGAAATACAGGAACAGAAAAAGAAGGACGATATGAACCGGCTCTAGCGAAACGTTCCCATAGCTCAAGACAGTGAACCATCTGAGCGATGACGTCACGAAGGCGAGACAGACCAATAGATCGAGCAGCTGGACGGCAGTCGATAGCGATTGCGCAGACGTGACGCCCGACCTTGCACCAGGGAACGTCGAGGTTGTCATAGTTGCGGTACTTTCATCTCTTTCCGGTCCCGATTACCCGGGATGCGCCGAGAATTGAGTCCAGTGTGTCACGTGACCAGACCTCCGACGGGCGGTCTGATGCGTGTCTGTAAGAATTGCGCGGACGATTACGTTGGGCCGGGCAGCGCGCGCTACTGTCACGCCCATAACCGCCGCTTCGTCGGAAGGCTCGTTGTCGCAGCCGCCCCCATTCCTCCGGGCTTCGCTCAGGAAGGGCCTGCCGGCGAAAGGGGCGAAACAGTGATGCCCGAGGCGGTGCGTCATCTCGTTTTCAGGTCGGTGAACAACCCCGCCTTCAACGCCTGGTCGACGGCCTGGTCGTAAAGTTTGCAGTCCCGGCTATTCAAGGCGGCAATTCGGGTGCGGATCGCCGGGTCCAGTTCGTACCGGTCGTTAGTGCTCTTATGGGGGTTCTTGTTGCGAACCTCACTGTGATTCGGCTGGACGCCGACCAGACGATAAAAACCGTCGATGCAGGCATCGAACTGCTCCGTGATCCCGATAAATCCGAAGTCCTGCACGGCCTTCGTGTTGAAGTATCGGCATTGCAGATTGCGCATGACCTCGATTTCGGCAAACTCCAGGAGGCTCAGGTTGTTGCGTATCAGCAGGTTACAGATACTGTGTTCGGGAAAGGGGTGGCGCTTCCAGTAGTGATATTGCGAGATAAGGCGCTCTACCGGGTCGCGCACCCAGGTGAGCGCCACGCCCTCTGGAAACAGGTCCAGGTAGGACTCCGCCCGAAAGTGGCCATGGATGCAGCGGTCTGTTGGCCGCAGCCGCGAACGATCCCGCAGCTTGGACTTGAGCACCCTGAGTCCTCGATGGAGCCGCATCATCGGCGTCGGCGTGTAGACATCGACGAACTGCCATTGCGACGTGTAAACGAAGCAGATGTCGTCGCCGAAGACTTCCTTCAGATGTGCTCTGAAAGTGTTGCCCCCGGTCTTGGGTATGTGCATCGAGATGTAAATAGCCTTTCTCCCCTTGCACGATGTTCTTCAAGTCCTGGTTGGCGATGGTCCTCGTTAACCCCGGCTCCACGGGCCGACACCGGAAAAGTTCCCTCATTGCGCCATATTAGGTCGGCTTTCGCGCTTTCGGTATCGGGCGACGCATCGGCAGAGTCAGGATCCCCAAATTTCGGTACACGAAGATCGAGCAGCCGACATTCTGGACGATGACGCCAGCAGCCACCGCGACCGCCATGCCGACGCCGCCATAGAAGCCAGAAAGCGGAAGACTCAACCCCCAGGTCGCGAGTAACGAAACGAGCGTTACATTCTGCAGTGTCTTTTCGTGGCCGGTCATGTTCAGGACAATGCCGCACGGCCCGCAGATCGTGCTGACAAGATACCCGAGCGTAAGAATCAGGAGGCTCAATCCGGCGGGGCGGAACTCCTCTCCGAACAGCGCCATGATCGGGCCCGGAAAGGCCAGCAAAACCATAATGGGCACGCTGCCGAAGGCGAGCATCAAGAGCGTCGCATGACGCGCCGTTGCATTCAATGTCGCGAAATCCCCGCGTCTGTGGAGGGCGGCGAAGTTCGGTGCCGCCATGAAATTGACGGCCGAGACGGCAAAGGCTGCAAGCATTGCCGTTCGACTTGCGAGAGCAAATCTGCCGACCTCGGCCTCCGATGCAAAGAACCCGAGGATGATGTTTGGCGACCACAGCAGCAGCGTATTCATCGCTGTCACGAAGAAGAGCGGCAAGCTGGTTTGGATGAGGGTCCTTGTGGGAAATTGGCCTCGGATCCCACGAAGTCTAGGCGAGGCACGCCACAGCAAGATGAGTCCGAGGAGCGCGGTGCAAGTCATCGCAGCGAGTTGAACCGACGTCGCGCCCACCACGCTGACTGAAGCCCCCAGAGCCGCAACACCGCAGGCCGTCATCAATGGCCACATCACGGACAAGATCAGCTGTGAAGAGAAGATCTGCCGGAGGGCCCGTAACATAGACGACACGACGGTGAGCAATGCGAGCGGGATGATGGCGATCGTCATGATTCGCAGCGGTGATAAGAGCGCAGGTTGGGCAAAGGCGTAGTTCGCCAGCAAGGGGGCAGAGACAAAGAGGATCAAGGATGTCGCAGAAGACGCCAGGAGCGTTATCGCGAGTCCTTTCACGGCCGCCCCCCGTGCTCCGGCGTAGTTTTCGACAGCGATGTTGGCAGCGATATGACGCAGCAAAGATCGTTCGAGGCCGAACCGACCGGCGACCGCGCCGATCGTCGTCACGGTGAAGGCGAGATAGAAGAGGCCTACTCCACTTACCCCCAGGAAGCGCGCAAGCAATAGATTTAAGCCGAACTTTGTTGCTGCCTCCGCGACCTGCATCGCGATGGAGATGATAGTTCCACGCAGGATTTCGCGAAGAACACGGTCGGTCCGACTCGCCAACAGCGACATAACGTCCGCGCCGATTTTGCGAAGATTTGGCATCTGCGTCCGCTCAGGGAAGTTGTCTGCGGTGTAACGGCTCCGTCTCTCGATTGGCCTGCACTTCAATGCGGCGATCGCGCAAGAACATCGGGCGCGCCGATCGGTTGAACAGCTCGAGAGCAGGAGCTGACACTGCCACCGCGACGGGTTTTGTCAGTGGCCGCGGCACCTGTGCCAACTTGCCCGCGGCTTCTGGATGTCGGTTCCGCAGGGACCACCCGATGCCACGGTGCAACCTACCCACGGCGGACACGCCGCAACATTATAACCAGGGCAGATGATTTGACACTCCTTCCAGGCGTGGAGGCCTGGCGACATGGAGGGTGCATGCCTCCCGGTTGCTGGTTGAGCGTGGTCGCGTTGCGGCGGCACTCGACGGGGCATCGAGCTAGGCCTTCGACCAGTTGTCCCGATAAACCCGAAACTTCTGCCCGAAACCCGGAGGAATCTTGACCGCCTCCGCCGCCTGGAAGATGACGTTACCCTTCTTGCCGATATTCTGTATCTCCACTTCCTCGCCGTTCAGGAATTTCTGCCTCTGATTGATCACGACCTCGACGTCGGCGGGGCTGGTGTCCGGATCAAGATAGATTACGGGCGGGCTATCGATACCGAGGGTGAAGCGGCCGTCCGTGACCGTCACTGTCCGGCTGCGGACGCTTGGCAGGACGCGAAAACGCAGCGTACCGTCCTGGCGCGCGATAATCCCCGTTCCCTCAGTCGATTCCACCAGGATCTGGTCCCCCGGATCCGGGTTGTCCGACTCTTCCGTATAGGCCACGGGAAACATCGAATAGTCAGCCCTCTCGGTAGGGTCGCCTTCCCGAGACAACAGGCCAAAGGGCTGGTGGATTCTCACGATCCGGTTGTAGGTTCGTCCGGCACGGGCGTTGAGATCCACGATCCTGTTCCAAACCCGTCGGTCAATATTCCTATTGACCGAGGTTACTTCGATGCTTCCTCTCGCTCCCTCGAAAAGAATCGCCGCCCCATACTTGCTCGCGGTTATCCTTCCGCTGCCGAGCTTCAGGTATTCCACTTTCAGCTGCGCATCTTCGCCGCAGCTGCAGGCGTAGCGCGCGGCCCCCTCGAAATGAGCATATTGGGCATAGAGGAACGCGCCGCTCTCCAAATGAATATCGTCGACTTCAAGGCTGCCCGTCTCCATTGGAGCGGCGACCTGCTGCTGTTTGCGCGATTGACGGTTGCCGTTGCCCGTCGCCTCGTCGCTGTCATCGCCGGAGCCGGCGGCGGAATCCATCCCGTCGTCCTTACTCGCCGACCCAACGGTCGATTGTGGCTTTCCGTACATATGGACATAACCCAGGAACAGGTTGGTGTCATTGAGGTAGATGGGCGCGATCCAGTTGCCGGCGCTGTTCTTGAATCCGGTCGCCGCAGCGGTCAGGGATCGTATGGAGCAGCCATCCGTGGTATTGCGAAACCCAGTAATGACCCCGCCGGAATACTTGACCTCCAAAACATCAATGACGGTGGCCTGAAGCAACTTGGGAAAATGTCCATGGCTGCCATTGATGTCCTTTCCCGATTTGTCCGTTGGCTTCGGCGGCGCATATAGGCCGTAGCTATGAGCATTCCGTATGCTGATGCGCTGCCAGACTTGATGCCCTCCAACAAGCTTCCTATTGCCGGAGCCTTGCTGACTCGGGTCGAGATTTGCTATGGCCGCGAGGCCTTCGATGTTGTTGCAATTGAACGTCACATTTCCCAGGTGAACGGTTCCGTCCGAGCCGTCGACGGCCCACAGGACGGTTTCCGCCAATGGATAGAATCCGGCCCTTTCAATGCTGCGTGGCTGTCCCGGCGCATATTTCTCGGGATCCGATCGATAGCGCTGGTTGAGCTCGTCCGCATATTCATATCCCCACACGCGCAGTCGTTCAAAACGACCCTGTGGCTTGGCCTGGATCGTCACGTCTCCCTGAAAGACAACCAAACCGTCGGATATCGCAAGCATCAGCGTCTTGCCGACAACGTAGGTACCGCCGGGAATGATCAGGGCGGCGCCAGTCGCAGCAGCCTGTTTGGCAGCAGTCAGTATGGCGTCGGCGTCGTCGGCCTTGCCATCTCCCGACGCGTTGAACGGCGAAGCCCTGACGTTGACAGGCTCGACACTTTGTGCGGCTGCGTAGGCTCTCGTCACGGCGAGACCGGAATCTCCGGTCAGAACTCCGTAGGTCACGCCGGCTCCGAGCAGCTTTAGCGTGTTGCGACGGCTAGCGGCCATGGCTCGCTCCCGATGACAGGTTTCTGCAGGATAGCACTGCTCTCGGATCGGATTGACCCCGAGGACGCCAAGCCAGGTTTGGGGGTCGCGCGAGTGCGATATCGTCGTCCCAACATTTGATAATATCATTTCGCAAACGGCGTTCACTCCGCTCCGGAAGTATCGGTTCGGTACCATGCCCGGAGCTTTGGATGCCGGAATCCGGTGGATGTTTGGAGTTGCCGCGACGAGACACGAAGGCTTAAGTAGCAACGACCTGGATCTTTGGACATGAGGTTGGGGGAGAGGAGCCGATCGGCATGCAACACTCACCCATTCGACGGCGGTCAACCCGCGGTGTAGCGAATGCTACGCTCCTACGACATTGATACGCACGTTCTGAACGCGCGTGCCCCGAACAGGGTGCCGGTTGAATTGCGGGGAGAAGCGGGCGAGCTTTTTGAGCTGATCCGCAAATTATGGCGGCGAAAGGCTGTCATCGCGACCACCGTAATCGTGCTCGTCATACTGGCTGCGGCGGCCATCTTCCTGCTGACTCCACGATATACGGCATCAGCGTTCGTGCTGATCAACCCCCAAAAGACAGACGTCGTCGATGTCCAGGCTGTTTTGTCTGGGCTTCCGACAGATCAACAATCGATCCTCAGCCAGGCGCGGGTTCTGAGTTCGCGCAATCTCGCCGCTCGGACCGTCAAGGCGCTGTCGCTTGATCGCGATCCAGAGTTCAATGCGGACCTCCAACCCCCAACGGCCGTGACGAACGCGGTTGCGGCGATTCAGCGAATTCTGGCTGACGTCGGGTTGATTTTTTCAAATACGATGACCGACGCGCAGCGAGCCGAGAAAGAGCAGATTACCGTCGTCGACAATTTTCTGTTGGACCTGGCCGTTACGCCTCAAAGCGGGTCGTCGGTGATTCAGATTGCGTTCACGTCGAACAGCCCGAAGACGTCAGCCTCCGTCGTCAATACCCTTGCCGATCTGTACATAGCGGGGCAGGTGGAAGCGAAATCCGCTGCGGTCGAGCGCGCCAACAGTTTTCTCAACGAGCAACTGAAGGTTCTCCAGGAGAAGACCCTGGAGTCGGAAGCAGCGGTAGAAGCGTACCGGGCGAGCAAGGGGTTGATCAGAGGCAAACTCGATAATGAAGGCGCTACGATATCGAGCGAGCAGATATCGGACCTTGGCACGCAGCTCGTCGAAGCCCAGGCCAAGCGGGCACAGGCCGAAGCGCGGCTCGCGCAGGCAGAAAGCTCGATCCCGTTCGGCGATGACGCCGGATCGGCGACCGAGATACTGGACTCCCCGCTGATTCAGAAGCTGCGCGAGCAAGAGTCGGATCTTGGTCGCGAGTTGGCAGACGCCCAGCAGAGATTCGGCCCGACCAACCCGCAGATGATCGCCTTGCGCGCTCAGATGGCGAATTTGCAGGCGACCATCAACGCCGAGACCCGCAAGATCGTCAGCGCGCTGCGCAAGGAAGCGGCGGTGGCAAGAGCCAATGAACACGCGATAGAAGCAAAGCTCAACGAGCTCAAAATCCGGGTGGGCGGACTGAACGAGGCCGATGTACAGCTGCGCGCCTTGGAGCGGGAAGCGGACGCCAACAAACTGCTGCTTCAAGCCTTCTTGGCCAGATCCGTGGAAACCAGTTATCAGGATTCCCTGCTGGAACCCGACGCCGAGATCATTTCTCGAGCCGACGTGCCGCAGCAGCCGTCATTCCCCCAGACGAAGCTCCTTCTCATGGTCAGTTTTCTGGTCGCGGTGTTTGTGGCGATTTTTTTCGCGCTCGCCCTTGAATCTCTCGACCGGGGGATCCGCAGCGCCGAACAAGTGCGACGGTTGATGGGAGTACGATCCCTTGGTCTGGTGCCTGGATTGAAGGCGTGGCGATGGTCCAGCAGACGCCCGGAGGACTATGTCCTGAGAAAGCCGGCTTCTGCATTCGCTGAGTCAATTCGCATCATGAATGCGGACCTCACGCTCATGAGCCCCGATCAGCCGTCAAAAACCCTGCTGGTCACGTCGGCAGTGCCGGGGGAAGGCAAGACGACCATCGTCGTCTCTCTGGCGCGCCTTCTGGCGGCAAGTGGGCATAAGGTTGTCGTCATAGATTGCGATCTGCGCCATCCGTCCATACACCGGACCTTCGGGGCCCCGCTGGGCCCAGGGCTTGTGGAGTTGCTATCAGGGACAGCGCCGATTGAAACGGTCCTACACCAGGACCGCAAATCGAGCGCGAGCATCATTCCGGCCGGAAAGAGCACGCCGCTCGCCGCGGAGCTTCTCGGATCGGAGAGAATGAGGAGCATATTGTCGGCGCTCGCCGGGTTCTACGACATGATAATCCTGGATTCCGCGCCGGTGCTGGCGGTATCCGAGACCCGTCTGTTGCCGCGCCTCGTTGACAAGACGGTGTTCATCGTCCGCTGGGCGGCGACGCATCAAAAGACGGTCAAGCTCGCTCTGGAGGAATTGGCCGACGGCGGCGCCGACATAGCGGGTGTGCTGCTCACAAGGGTGAACGTCAAGAAGAATGCGAGATATGACTTCGGCGATTCGCAGTACTACTACAGTGGCCTGCGGAAATTTTATACGGATTGATATTGCGTGCCGCTGCGAAAGCGACGGTGATCTTGGATCTCACCTCCGCTCCGCAATCGCGGCGCCGGACCCCGAACGGACTATGCCCTCGTAGATCGCGTCGATTTGCTCGACCATTTGACGCGCATCCCAGCCGCTCAGATCGAGCCGTCTTGCGGCATCTTCCATGGCCTGCCGCAGGCCAATGTCATTAAGCAGGCTTAGGATTGGGGCTTCCATGGATCCGAGATCATCCAGCGGAACAAGAAAACCCGTCTCGCCTTGAACGACGATCCGATCGATACCCGGCATCGCAGTCGACACGATGGCCCGGCCGCAGAGGGCGTACTGGATGACCGTTCGCGGGAGCCCCTCCCGCATTGAAGTCTGCAGACATACATGGGCCAGCGCGATCAGCTGCTCAAGATCGAGACGAAATCCAAGGCACAATGCCCGTCCCGTGAGGCCGAGTTGCTCGATTGTCGCCTCGACCGCGGCCTTGTCCTTGCCCTCGCCGGCGAGGAGCAGCACTGCATGAGGATCAACATTCGCAATTCTGCGGAAGACGGGAAGGAAGTCGCGTTGCCGCTTGCGTGGTTCGAATATGCCCGCAAGGAGCAGAAACTTCGGGTCGGCGACGCCAACCAGCTGCGGATCGATCACAGTGCGCCAGTCGGCGGGGCGGCTGGTAGCTCGGAACTTTTGGGTATTCATTCCGCTAAGGACAACGTGATGACAATTCGCGTCTCCAATGCGCTCGGCCACGCATAGGTCGCGCATCGCTTCGCTGATATCGATGAAGGCCGTCGTGCCTCGGGCTGCCAGGCGTTCGAGCTGCAGGTAGAGCCAGCGGTGTGGTGGCGGTACGTTGATGAACGGCAGGATGTGGACGCTATGGACAATGTGCCTTACGCCGGCAATGCGCGCCGCGAAGCGTCCGATGATGCCAGCCTTGCTGGTGTGTGTGTGGACGACGTCAGGTCTGATTTTTCTCAATAGTCGAGAAGCCGTGAACAGCGCGATCAGATCCTGCGCAGGGCTGATCTCGCTGACCAATTCCGGAAGCTGATGGCGCGCGACCGCTGGGTCCAGTTGCGAACACATGTCAGGATGGAATTCTCGTCCATGGACCAACGATACCCGATGACCGCGCGCGACCAGGCCGTTGCAGGTTATGGTGGTGTTCTCCTCGCACCCTGCGCGGAGAAAGCGGGTGTTGATGTGGCATATATGCATGCCGATCGCATACCGCTAAAAATGGGTGAAAGAACGGTCACAGGGCCGACTTTTGCTCATGCCATTTGACCAGCTGGTTCATGGCGATCATCAGCGGCCGAGATGGACGGTTCCCCGAGACGGGGCATCGGCGGGCTCCATCGTGCCGGATCAAGACAAATTCTCTCCTGCATGCAGCGTCTCCTGACCCACTCCGCCGGTCGGACTCGCGATCGTTCTCCCATGCATTAGGTTGGTACTCCGCAGGCAAGACCCCGATCTAGAGGGGTCCACGACTTATCCCACCGTGTCAAAGGTACGATTGCAATAGGCGAATCCCACAGCAATGCCGGCTGCAGAACCGCCTTCAACTGCCCTAGTAATGGTAGGAATCCTGACCTGTACCTAAATCCTTCTTTGGCTACCGCGGCAACGCGGCACCGGCGATACATTCTGAGTGCCCCGTGCCGGCACCGGCTAAGAACAGATTCTGGCTGTTCAATGCAGCGGTGACGCCGGCGCTTTGATCACGGGATGCTTTTTTACGGAATGACGCGGAACCCACGGGAGCGCTTGAATATTTTTCTGTGAAACGAGCAATTCGGCATGGCTCGGTGCAGGTCGCGCTTGACGGCGGGTTGGTCGGTCTTGCGGACCTTGTTCAGCACATTACAGATCTTGTGCGCCCAGACCTCCGCACGCCATCCGGCTCGCGATGATTGATTGGCCAAAGAATGACACGACAAACCCTAACAAACGTTAAGGCCGGCACCCGGATGCCGTGCGAATAATGCCGGCTACTACCATGACGGGCAGTGCGGCAGCGGGTGTGCGCGGGGAGCGCCTAATCCGAATGGGTACCGTTCAACTGGAATGGGCGAACAGGCCGGGAAACGACAGTTCTGACATCAGCATCGTTGGCGGCCCGCCAAGGCCGTTAGCGCGTACCCTGCCCATCGAGCTGCTGCGGCTATACGACATGGCCGTCATTGGATTGGCAGGCTTAGTGGCATACCTGTCGTATGTCGCCCCGCCGCCGGACGATCTGGATCGCTACCCCAGATCTATTCTGCTCGGCGTCATTGTTGCCGCGATCATGTGTCAAGTGTTCAACGTCTACAGCGCCGCTCACGTTTTCTCACGATGGCTTGGAACCAAGCGCGTTCTCATTGCGTGGACGACGACCTTCGGCGTATTTCTAGCGGTCGTTTTCACGCTCAAGATCATGCATGGGTATTCGCGCATTTGGGCGGTATCCTGGTTCGCGTCGACATCCGTTCTGCTCGTATTCGGCCGCCTTCTCCTCAGTCGCCTAACGCTCGTCTGGGCAAAGCACGGACGGTTCGCATACCGAACGCTGATCGTCGGCGTTGGTGAAAGCGCACACAGGCTCCTGGACCAGTTGAAGGCGCGCGGTAGTATTCGGACTCAGATCGTCGGGTTCGTCGACGTCGGCATCGAACCGCCGCCCGGCAATGACTTCCATGGATACCCCGTCTTCGGCGACCTTGGCCAAGTGATAGCGCTCCTCCGGCAAAATGCTGCAGATGAGGTCATTGTCGCCGTTCCATGGTCCGGCGAAGAAAAGTTGTATGACGTTGTCACCCTGCTTGCCACGGCGCCGGTCCCAATCCGGCTTGCCCCCAATCTCCTCGGCTTTCGATTCCCCGATCGTAAATTCACGATTCGAGCCGGGCTGCCGATGTTGAAGCTCTTCGACCGGCCGATATCCGGCTGGCCTTATATTGTTAAACTGATGGAAGATCAGCTGTTAGCTGTCACCGTCCTGGTCTTGGCGGCGCCGCTATTGTTGCTGATCGCGGCCGCCATCAAACTCGACTCCCCAGGGCCGGTGTTCTTCAAGCAAAAGCGTTTCGGTTTCAACGACAGTGTGATCCAGGTTTGGAAGCTCCGATCCATGCGCACTGAGTGCCCCGGCGCTTGCGCAGAAGTGTGGACCACGAGGGACGACCCACGAGTGACGCGCGTCGGCCGCATCTTGCGCAAGTCGAGCATCGACGAGCTTCCGCAACTGATCAATGTCGTGCGCGGCGAAATGTCAGTCGTCGGACCGCGGCCGCATGCGCTTGGAGGGAAGGCGCGTGGCCAACTCTATCAGGATGTCGTTAACTGCTATGCGGCCCGACACAAGGTCAAACCCGGCATCACGGGCTGGGCTCAGGTCAACGGTTGGCGCGGAGAGACCGATACGATAGAGAAGATCCGCAAGCGCGTTGAATACGATATGTATTACATCAACAACTGGTCGCCATGGCTTGATCTCTACATTATTTTCAAGACGGTCCGTGCGGTATTCCGCGCGGAGAATGCGTACTGACTGCAAACAGCCCGGCACGCAAAAGAGGTCGATAGCATCAGCCGCTGCCCGAGGCCGTGGTGGGTTGCGGCTGTTGTTTGAGGTGCATCAGCTGCGTCGAGTGGGAGGCCGTGGGCAAGTCGATTCCCGCGGAGGTTCCATACGCCGCCCAGCGCCGACGAAGACGCGGTCTATGGTCGGTTGTGCCAGCGCCAGGCCGTGCAAACGATCTCTCCGATCGTCGTGAAGGATGGCTGCCAGCTGAGGACCGAGCGTGCCCGCCCAGCGGCCGCAACGAGCATGGGTGGATCGCCGGCCCGCCGCCAATGCGCTCGACCGCAGCGATGAGCTCAAGCACCGACGTCCCAGTACCGGTGCCCAGGTTAAGCGCATCGCTGGAGCCGCCGTCCAGCAGGTGCTTGAACGCAGCAACGTGGGCGCTGGCCAAGTCTCCGACATGGATGTAGTCGCGGATCGCGGAGCCATCCGCCGTGGCGTAGTCCGTGCCGTAAAGATTGAACGGCGGGCCCTTGCCGAGGGCCGCGAGGATCGCCAACGGAACGGCGTGAGTCTCGGGGTCGTGGCATTCGCCGAGATCGTCATCGGGATCGGCCCCGCGGCGTTGAAATATCGAAGGATCATCCAGCGCAGGCCGTAGGCGGCCCCATAGTCTCGAATCATTTGTTCCGTCATGAGCTTGCTGGCGCCATAGGGATTTATCGGGTTTTGCGGATGCTGCTCGGTAATCGGCAACGTGATCGGCATGCCGTAGGTTGCGCAGCTGCTTGAAAAGATGAAGATATCGACCCCGCACTCGCGCATCGCTTCGAGAAGCACAAGACTGACGAGAACATTGATCGTGTAGTACAGAGAGGGATTGGCAACCGATTCGCGAACATCGGTGACCGCCGCAAAGTGCATGACACCCGCAGGGCGGTAGCGGCGAAGCACATCGCGCAGCCGCGCACCATCGGCAAGGTCGCCGATTTCGATCGGGGCCCAGCGGACGGAGGTTTCCACACCGCGCGAGAGGTTGTCATAAGCGATTGGTTCGTAGCCTGAGGCGGCGAGCGTCTTGCAAATCTGGCTGCCGATGTAGCCGGCTCCGCCGGTTACCAGAATTCTCATATCGGACGTTTGTTGCTTATTCGAAACGCGTGATCAGCGGTCTGACTCTTCCGCAGCGCAAAAATGCGCGGCCACCACCCCAAGGAGCAAACGAACCATTATCTCCGTCGCCGTTTCAGCCGTGCCCGCGCATTCCAAATGATGGGCGGGACGAGGTTTTTGATGAACTCCTTCGGGGTAACTCCCTCGTTAGGTCGACCGATGAAGTCGGTGCCCGCTGCGTGCGAGACCTCATGCGCCGGCCGGCCGTTTGAAAAGTAATAGAGAGCCAAGGATTTGCGTGTGATCCCGGGAGGACAGCGCAGCGGCTCCGGGTGGCCATGAAAAGTGAAGTCGTTGGTATCGAATATGATCATACGGTTGAAAATCGGCAACACCCCCTTGACACAGTGCGTCACCTCACGATCCCACATCTCGAAATGACCGCCATACTCCTCCCGCCAGTCCCGGTTGAGGTAGAGGATCACGTTGAGACGCCGATCGAGACCGAATTCCGGATGCTTGTTGAAGTCGGTGTGAGCCCCGAGCTTCCCGCCCGGAACAATCTGATGCAGGCCGCCGCCTTGAAAATGTGGGTCGGAAATCAGCCCCTTAATGCCCGTGAGCACCTCGAGAAAACGCAGAAACGTCGACGAATTGAGCTCATAGAGGAAATGACGGATAAAGGGAGGAATCTGGTTCTCGTTCGTTGAAGCAAGCTTCACTTGCCGCTGATCATCGAATCTCTTCCAGGCTATATCGTTCTCCCGCGGGAACTCCCTAAGCACCTGATCGAGAATTTCTTCCTCGAATAGGTTGTCCAGGATCGAATGCGGAAACGGCTTCGCTTCGCGGTAGCTCGACGCCTCGCTTTCTGCAATCCGGCCGAGCTGGTCGACCGGTAGCATCGATCGCTCATAGAGCGGTCCGGGGTGGTCAAGCTGCATGGCCCCTAACCCAATCTTGTGTTTGTTGACAAACCTCTGCGTTGGGCTGTTCCGGTGCATTGCGTCAACGGTAACTCCGATCGACGCCGGGTGTCGAGGAGCGTCTGATCAGATGGGGCGCGTTCCGCGAGCCGTTGTCCGGACAAGCCGTGATCGATCATGAGACTCCCGCCGTTCCGGCGGCCGTCATTGATCGAGGCGCCTCGGCCAAGCGCCTGGATTGGCCCCGGTTGCGCAAAGACGCGGCGCTGACGTCAGCAGCCAGCGGGCCGAGCCGGAAGAGGTTGCGCGCCGGCCTCTAATTGCGAGAGGATCGGGTTCCGCAGTGGAGAGATCGCTGAACTCATGCCCTCGATGTATTTTCCGCAGACCGAATATGAAGCGCGCTGGCAGAAGATCGAGGCGGGGCTGAAGCGCCGCGGGCTCGAGGCTGCGATCGTCTGGGGCCGCTCGGGCGGCAATTTCGAGCGCTCGGGCGATATCCTCTATCTGACCAACTATTACGGCACCGGCTCGGGGCAGGGGCTCGACACGCCCATCACCACGGCCCGCGCCTTCGCCTCGGTCCTCCTGCAGCGCGGGCAGAAGCCCGAGCTCATGTCCGACGATCACGACCCCGATCCCAGCCGGCTCGCCACCGATCGCATCGGCTGGAGCCGCAACACGATCCTGGCCACGGCCGAGATGATGAAGAAGCGCGGGCTCAAGGGGCGCGTCGGCTTCGTCGGCTCCGATTTCTTCCCGATGAAATACTGGCCGATGTTCCAGGCGGCGACACCCGGCATCGAATGGCAAATCGAGGACGAGCTGGTGCGCGAGGCCCGTCTCATCAAGAGCGCGCGCGAGCTCGACGCCGTGCGCGAAGGTGGCGCCATCGTCACGCGCGCGCTCGACAAACTGCTGCAGGGCCTGATCATGGGCAAGGCGGAGAGCGAAGCCGCCGCTGACGCCGCCCATGAGGTCGTGAAGGGCGGCGGCCATGTCCATATGATCCCGGTGAGCCATGGCAAGCTCATCCACTACTTCACGCGCGATCCTCTCAATGGCTACAGCCATGACCGGCCGGTCGATGGCGATCTGGTGCGGGGCTGGGTCTATGGACCGATGGTCCAGGGCTATTGGCTCGATCCAGGCCGAACGGCGGTCTGCGGCCGGCGTGCGACCAACGCACAGCGCCACCTTATCGAAGCCTGCGCCGGCATCGTCGACAAGCTGATCGAGCGCATCAAGCCAGGCTTGGCCCTGGCCGAGCTGGCGCAATATGGCGACGGCCTGGTGCGCGATTTCGGCGGCGCCAAAGACCAGGCGGCGGAGAAGTTTCCGCTGTTCGGCCATGGGCTCGGGCTGTTCTTCGAGAAGCCCTATATCTCGCTGCAGATGGGCGAGCCCGGAATCCTCTTCCAGGAGAACATGGTGTTCGGCGTCGAGGCGTTCCTGGCGAGCCCCGGCGTCGGCAGCGCCGGCTATGAGGACAACATCATCGTGACGAAGAACGGCGCGGAACGCGTGACCAAGACGCCGGCGATGTTCTGATCCGTCCAGTTGGAAATTCTCCCATGTCGATCAATACCGATTCGAAGCCAGGCCCGAGGCATGGCGACGGCAGTGCCGGCGACGCCAATTACGGACTGATCGGCGGCGGCTATGCGCAGTTCCGCCGTCCGGAGCCCCGCATCGCCGCCATGATCGCGACCGCCCTTGGCGAGGCGCGGACGGTGCTGAATGTCGGCGCCGGCGCGGGTTCCTACGAGCCGACCGACCGGATCGTCACCGCGGTCGAGCCCTCCGCCTCGATGCGCGCGCAACGCCCTGCCTCCTTGCCGGTCGCGATCGATGCGGTCGCGGAGAAACTGCCGTTCGAGGACCGCCGTTTCGACGCGGGCATGGCGACCTTCACGGTGCATCAATGGCGCGATCTGGAAGCGGGTCTGCGGGAGATGCGGCGGGTCACGCGCGGACCGGTCGTGATCATGACCTGCGATCCCGAGGAGCTGGACCGTTTCTGGCTCGATCTCTATGCGCCGGAAGCCATCGCGGTCGAGGCACAGCGCTATCCCTCGATCGCGAGAATGGCGAAGGTCCTGGGCGGGAACACGGAAGTTCTGCCCGTGCCGATTCCGCTCGGTTGCACCGACGGATTCAACGAGGCCTATTACGGCCGCCCGGAACGCCTGCTCGATCCGGCGGCAAGGCTGGCCTGCTCGGCCTGGAGCTTCGTCGATCCGATCGCGGTCGCACGCTTCGAGGCCCGCCTGCGGGAGGATCTTGAAAGCGGCGCCTGGGATGCCCGCCATGGGCATCTGCGCCAGCAGTCGACATTCGAGGGCTCGCTCAAGCTGATTGTGGCAAAGGCCTGATCACGGCACTGCGACGCTCGAGGCGACCGAGGCGATGACTTCCGAGGCCATCTTGAATTGCGGATCGCGGTCGGCAACGGCGTGGCGCCTCGCGATATAGGCGAAGTCGGTGTATTCCACCCAGACCTGACCGCTCTGATCCTCGAACACCAGCATCCGCACCGGCCAATCGATACCGGACTGAGGATTGGAGGTCATGAACTGGCCGCCCAACCCGGGATTGCCGAACTCGAGCAAAGTCGAGGGCCGGAGCTCGACGCCGGCAGCGGTCGCGAGTTTCGACTGATCGACCTCCTGGAAGAACATGAGGCCTTTCGCCGCGATATCCTGCTTCAGGCGACTGAGGGTCTCGTTCATCGCATAGCCGCTCTTGGCGACCACGATGCCATTGGCCGCGGCGGTGGGCAGCGGCGCGAGCCGGGTCGTCGGTTGCGAGGCGCAGCCGAGCAGGCCGATGGCCAGGACTGCAGCCGTAAAAATTCCGGTGGGGCGGGCGGACATGGTGGCTCCATCGCATCCAGGGTGAACCCTGCGTCGGGCAGGGCCTTCGACATGCACCATGACGCGCGGAAGTGGGCTTGCGGAAATGCCGACGGCCTATGAAGTCGATGCGCCGCCGCTATCGGACGTCGGCTGCCGGAAGAACCCTCGTCAGGCCAACCCGAACGTCTGCAACAGCAGCCAGAGATTGGCCGCCGTGATGGCGGCGAACAGGAACCAGGCGACAGCGGCCAGCGACGGCGAGCTGGCGAAGGGGCCCATCAGCTTGCGGTCGCTGGTGAGGCGGATCAGCGGATAGATCGCGAAGGGAAGCTGCGCGCTCAACACC
>JBOHIT010000052.1:0-3495 GCA_050726155.1 Bradyrhizobium sp. | reverse complement strand
GGATAGCGTTCGAGCAAGGGCGTCAGCGCCAGGATTTCCGCGGCGCGCTTGACGCCGGTGGAGATTTCGGCGGCGCTGGCACCGCGCAGCTTGAGCGAGAAGCCCATATTGTCGGCGACCGTCATATGCGGATAGAGCGCATAGTTCTGGAACACCATCGCAATGTCGCGCTCTTTGGGCTGGACATTGTTGACCACCTTGTCGCCGATCGAAATCGTGCCGGAGGTGATGTTTTCCAGCCCTGCGAGCATCCGCAGCAGGGTCGACTTGCCGCAACCGGAGGGGCCGACGAGCACGACGAACTCGCCGTCCTCGATCGGAATCGAAACGCCGTGCAAAACCTCAAAATTACCGAACGACTTTCGCACGTCGCGAATCTGTACCGACGACATCGGACTTCTCTCCCCTCATTTTCTGTTTTCTGACGCCATCAGGTGAAGGCCGGCGCCATGCTGTCTTTTTCGACTCTAACGCCATCCGCCGAAATCCAGCAGGCACTATCATCAGCAGTTTGGCGGTTTTTAGCAATGCGATGGTAGCGCTGTCAATAATTGTTCATTTGTCTAGTTCGTTGTGATAAGAGCGCGGAATGGGACGAAAACGGACGAAGTCTGGCAAAATCCGCCTCACCGAGGTCGCCAAGCTTGCTGGCGTCTCGCCGATCACCGCGTCCCGGTTCTTCAGAAACCCGGATGCGCTGTCCGTCAGCAAGCGCGAACGCGTCGATAGCGCCGTGAAGGAACTGGGTTACGTGCCCAATCTGGCGGCACGCGCACTGGCCTCGCACCGCACCGAAGTGATCGGCGTCGTGATACCGTCGCTGACCAACAGCGTGTTCGCCGACGTCCTGCGCGGCATCTATGATTCGTCTGAACAAAGCCGCTACAGCATCCAACTGACCAATACGCGCTACAGTATCCTGCAGGAAGAGAAACTGCTGCGGCTGTTCCGGGCGCAGAAGCCGGCCGGATTGATCGTGACCGGCATCAACCAGACCGCCGAATCGCGCGCGATCCTCGAGACCATGGATTGCCCGGTCGCGCAGATCATGGAGATCGGCGACAGCCCGGTCGACATGATGGTGGGTTTCTCGCATTACGATGCCAGTTTTGCGGCTATTTCGCACATTCTCGAGCAAGGGCGGCGGCGTATCGGTTTCCTCGGCGCCCGCATGGATCCGCGCGTCCAGCGTCGGCTCGACGGCTATCGCGACGCGATGAAAGCAGCCTCGCTGTTCGATCCAAACCTGGTCGTCACGACATCGGTGCCGACCACCGTCACGCTTGGCGGTACGCTGTTCGCCGACCTGCTGGCACAGGCGCCTGATATCGACGCGGTGTTCTGCGTCAACGACGACCTTGCGCTCGGCGTGCTGTTCGAATGCCAGCGCCGGCAGATATCGGTTCCCGGCAACATGGCGATTGTCGGCTTCAATGACCTCGAATTCATGGCCTCCGCCGTCCCGTCCCTCACCAGCGTGCGCACCAATCGTTACGAGATGGGCCGGCACGCGGTTACCATGGTGATCGACGCCATCGAGGGCCGTCGCCCGCAAGAACCCGTGCTCGACCTTGGTTTTCAACTGATGATCCGCGAGAGTTCGACGCCGCAAACGGCTTGAGAGCCGCGCATTGCAGCGTCGCGTGATGTCGCATAGAAAATGATAGCGCTACCTTTTAGGTCGAACTAGGATCAAACAAACAAGATCAGGAATTGGGACGGCAACCGCGTTACAGCGGATGAAATTTTGAGCATGGTGGAAATCGCCACCGTGGTTTGAGCCGCCCAGTTTGCAGTGCGGGAGGAAGCAATGAAAAAAAACGACAACAATGCCGGGACCAATGGCAAAGGCCGCAAGCTCCGTTCGCTTGAGTGGTTTAACAACCCGCACAATCCGGGGATGACGGCGCTCTATCTCGAGCGCTACCTCAATTACGGCCTGACCCGCGAGGAATTGCAGTCCGGCAAGCCGATCATCGGCATCGCGCAGACCGGCAATGATTTGTCGCCGTGCAATCGCCACCATCTCGAACTGGCACACCGGGTCCGCGAGGGCATCCGCATGGCGGGCGGAATCGCGATGGAATTCCCGGTGCATCCGATCCAGGAGACCGGCAAGCGCCCGACCGCGGCGCTCGACCGCAACCTCGCCTATCTCGGCCTCGTCGAAATCCTGTTCGGCTATCCCCTGGACGGCGTGGTGTTGACCACCGGCTGCGACAAGACCACCCCGGCCTGCCTGATGGCGGCCGCGACCGTCAATCTGCCCGCCATCGTGCTGTCGGGCGGCCCGATGCTGAACGGCTGGCACCAGGGCAAGCGCACGGGTTCGGGCACCGTGGTGTGGAAGGCGCGCGAAGAACTTGCCGCCGGCGACATCGACTACGAGCAGTTCATGAACATCGTCGCCTCCTCCGCGCCGTCGGTCGGCCACTGCAACACCATGGGTACGGCTTCCACCATGAATTCGCTGGCCGAAGCGCTCGGCATGTCGCTGCCGGGCTGTGCGGCGATCCCCGCACCCTATCGCGAGCGCGGCCAGATCGCCTACGAGACCGGCAAGCGCATCGTCGAGATGGTCTGGGAGGATCTCAAGCCCTCGGACATCCTGACCCGCAAGGCGTTCGAAAACTGCATCGTCGTCAATTCGGCGATCGGCGGCTCGACCAACGCGCCGATCCATATCAACGCGCTGGCGCGCCATATCGGCGTCGAACTCTCGATCGACGACTGGCAGAAGCACGGCCATGACGTTCCGCTGATGGTGAACATGCAGCCGGCTGGCTTCTATCTCGGCGAGGAATATCACCGCGCCGGCGGCCTGCCCGCGGTGGTGCGCGAATTGATAGCGCACAAGCGCATCCATGAAGACGCCAGGACCGTCAACGGCCGCACCATGGGCGAGAATTGCCGCGAGGCCGCCAAGCCCGATGGCGACGTGATCTGGAGCTACGACAAGCCGCTGGTGAAGGATGCCGGCTTCCTGGTGCTGCGCGGCAATCTGTTTGATTCCGCCATCATGAAGACCAGCGTGATCTCCAAGGAATTCCGCGACCGCTATCTGGTCAACCCCAAGGACCTCAACGCGTTCGAAGGCCGCGCCATCGTGTTCGAGGGGCCGGAGGATTATCACGACCGGATCGACGATCCCGCGCTCAATATCGACGAGCACTGCGTGCTGTTCGTGCGCGGCACCGGACCGATCGGCTATCCCGGCGGCGCCGAGGTCGTGAACATGCAGCCGCCGGCAGCGCTGATCAAACGCGGCATCCTCTCCCTGCCCTGCATCGGCGACGGCCGCCAGTCCGGCACCTCGGGCTCGCCGTCGATCCTCAACGCCACGCCGGAGGCCGCCGCCAATGGCGGGCTTGCGGTGCTCAAGACCGGCGACAAGGTCCGCATCGACCTCAACAAGGGCTCGGCCAATATCCTGATCAGCGACGCCGAACTGAAGCAGCGCCACGCCGATCTCAAGGCGAATGGCGGGTTCAAGTA
>JBOHIT010000051.1:0-9698 GCA_050726155.1 Bradyrhizobium sp. | reverse complement strand
CGCCGGCCTATGTGGCCTTGCCACCTGATTAGGCGCTTGGACCGTGATGGCGGGAAGCGAGGCGCCGGAGCTTGTCGCGATTTGCGACGTTGCCGGGCTGCACAGCAAGATAGTTGACACGACGGCGACGGCCGAGGGCGCGACAAAGCCTGACGACAATCTCATGACCATGTTCCTCCCGAGGGCGGACATGCCGCCCCAACGCGTATGCACTTTACTGCACTAGCCGAAATTTCCGAACTTCGCTACGGAGTTTCTGCCGATGGCCGCACCAAGGAGCGTGCGCCCTTATTTCTCGAACGCATCATACGCCAGTGCCTTGAACGCAGGCGTGATGCGTGGCGTTCCAGCTGGGTCGGCTCCATCAGGATGTAGACCATGTCCTGTTTGGGGTCGACGCCGAAATATGTTCCGCTGCCGCCGTCTGCATGCTTTGATGCATCTGCCAAAAACGGGGCGAACGAAATGCAATTGCGGTACCTGGTGTTGGGTGCGGGCGGCACCGGCGGCTATTTCGGCGGCCGCCTCGCCGAGAGCGGAGCCGATGTTACATTTCTCGTCCGCGACCGACGGCGCAAGAGCCTTTCCGAGCAAGGGTTGCGGATCGAGAGCCCGTTCGGAGACGCAAAATTGGCAGTCAAGACGGTGGTCGCGGCGGAGGTGACGCCGGTCTATGACACGGTGATCCTGACCTGCAAGGCATATGACCTCGACGCTGCAGTCGCGGCAATCGCGCCCGCCGTTGCGTCGAACGGCTATGTCCTCCCATTCCTGAACGGCATCGCCCATATCGACGTCCTGAATGAGAAATTTGGCCGGCACCGTGTGCTCGGTGGCACGGCAAAGATACAGGCGACGATCATGCCGGATGGCGCGATCCGGCAGTTCAACGACTGGCGAACGCTTACCTTTGGCGAGCAATCGGGGGAAATGACGGAGCGCGTAAGAGCGTTGGCCGCGCTGTTCGAGGCTGCGAAGGGCGTGGAGGTCTTCGCGGTCGCCGATATCGTTCAGCGAATGTGGGAGAAGCTGGTTCACCTCTCGACCGCAGCCGTCATGACCTGTCTGATGCGGGCAAATGTCGGCGAGATTGTCCGCACCCCTCATGGCCGTGAGCTGTTTCTCGATCAGCTTCGCTGTGGCGCTGCGATCGCTACGGCCAACGGGCACGCGCCCAGCGCGGCCTTCATGAAATCGTGGGAGGAAACGTTCTCCCAGCATGACTCGCAGTATTCGACGTCGATGCTGCGCGACATCGAACGGGGCGGGCAGACGGAAGTGGAGCACATCCTCGGCTTCATGCTGCGCAAGGCGGCGGAGGCGAAGATACCGTGCAACACGCTGTTGCTCGCTTACACTAACGTCAGGGCTTTCGAGCAACGGCGCGCTGCAGGGCGCTTGTCCTGATTGCTTTACCGATATCCGAGTCTGGCCCCCTGGCCTTTGGCACTGCGAAGTCTTCATCTGACCCACAAGAGACGTACGTGAATTAGCCCGCGTGCCGTTCTTTCCTGTCTGTTTGCATCGGTAGCTGACATCTGTCCACCGAGTGGTATCCTGCAGGAGGCGTAGTCTTGCGCCTAATGGGAGAGCTTCCTTGCGTAGACGCGAACTGACCATCCTGCTCGGCAGCGCGGCAGTTGCGTGGCCGTTGGTTGCGCGCGGCCAGCGAAAGTTGCGAACAGTTGGCATCTTGGTCTTAGGAACACCGCCACCCGAACGCTTTTTGAACACGTTACGTGACGAATTGCGGAAGCTTGGCTATACCGAGGGTCAGAACATCAGATTGGAAATTCGCGGCGCAGAGGGAATCGCTGACCTTCTTCCGGAAAGAGCTGCAGAGCTTGTTCGGCTCGGGGTTGACGTCATCGCTGCATATCAGACACCAGCCGCCGCTGCGGCCAAGCGGGTAACCGGCGAGATTCCGATTGTGATGGCGTCGGTGGGCGATGCGCTCGGGACTGGTCTCGTCGCCAGCTACGATCATCCTGGCGCCAATGTCACCGGGGTGACGGCTGGAATCTTGGAAACAGCGGGAAAGCTTGTGGAATTGATCCATGAAACGCTTCCATCGGCGCGCCGTTTCGCCGTGCTTGCTAACGAGACCGACCCGTTTACCGAACCCTTCCTTGCGACGATCCGTATCAATGCAGCTGGCACCGGCATGGAGATGCTTCCCACCATGGTCCGACCTGCGGGGCCGCTCGAAGCGGCATTCCAAGACATGACGACCAAGGGAGCGAACGCCGTTCTCATGCAAGGGAGCGTGGTACGTCGGGAGGCTGTCGATCTTGCAACGAAATTTCGACTTCCATCGTTTGGAATTAGTCCGCGAGTGCCGGCCTTAGGCGGGCTAATGTCGTATGCGGGAAGTGTTGCCGAGATGGATCGCGGCACCGCGAGTTACATCGACAAGATACTCCGTGGCGCAAGACCAGCCGACCTGCCCGTTAGCTTTCCCACCAAGTTCGAACTCGTGATCAATCTCAAGACCAGCAAGGCACTCGGGCTGACCCTCCCACCGACCTTGATCGCTCGCGCCGACGAAGTGATTGAATGAGGCGAGCATGTCCATCCCTGGCCCTTCTCCGACTCTATGTGACGTCCGCTCCAATGCCCCTGTTGGAGGATAAGCCGACATCGTGATTTGAGATCGCGCCCTACTTCCCAAACGCGTCATACACCAGCGCCTTGAACGCCGGCGTGATGCGTGAGCGTTCCAGCTGGGTCTGCTCCATCAGGATGTAGACCATGTCCAGTTTGGGATCGACGCCGAAATAGGTGCCGCTGCCGCTGTCCCACTTCAGTTCGCCGATCGAGCCCGGTGGCGGCGGCTTTGCATTTCCCGGCTCCACGCGAACCGCGACGCCGTAGCCGTAACCGAACCCATCGCCGGGAAAATAATAGTAGTCGCGCCCGACGCCGGAGCCGGGTCCGATATGGTCCGTAGTCATCTGCTTGAACGCTGCCGGGCTGAGATATTGCTTGCCGTCGAATTTTCCGCCGCCCAGCAGCATCTGCGAAAATCGCGCATAATCGGTGATGGTCGAGACGAGACCGCCGCCGCCTGATTCCCATGCGCTGTGCTTGCGACGTTCCTCGCCCGCTGCAATCAGGACGGCATCATTCGGCAGCGGCTCGGCCATGCGCGCCGCTTCAGCCGCACTCTGCAGCACGAACTTCGTGCTGGTCATGCCGAGCGGATCGAGAATGCGCGCTTTGAGGAACTGATAGAGCGATTGGCCGGAGACGATCTCGATCACGCGCCCGAGCACGTCGGTGGAATGGCCGTAGCGCCACAGCGTGCCGGGCTGTCGCGCCAGGGGCAGGTGGGCAATGCGCTCGGCGAGATCCTTGTTGGTGAAATTGCCTTGGTAAATGTGGCCGTCCCGATAGGCCATCATGATCAGGTCGCTGCCGATGTAGTCATAGCTGATGCCGGAGGTGTGCCGGAGCAGATCCTCGATCGTCACCGGCCGGATCGGCGGCACCAGTTCAAGGGCCGGTGTGCGGTCCCCGGCGCCAACGCCGACTTTCACGTCGGCATATTCCGGAATGTAACGGGACAGCGGATCGGCGGGCGATAGCTTGCCTTCGTCGATCAGCATCATCGCTGCCAAGCTGGTGATCGGCTTGGTCATGGAATGGATCGCAAAGATCGTGTCCGGCGTCATCGGCAGCTTGGTGGCGACATCGCGAACGCCGAAGCTTTTCAGATAGACCGGCCGTCCATGCTGCTGGATCAGCACGACGGCACCGGCAAGCTTGCCGGTCGTGACTTCGTTTTCGAAGAACTGCGATATCCGCTCGAGCTTCGCAGCGGATGGCGCCGGCGCCGCGGAGTTGGCCTGGGCGCGCGCGTCGACATTGCTCGCGGCGACCACCATCGCCGCTACGAGCGACATCCATGTCCTCGGCATCATGCAGACACTCCTGGCAACTTCGTACCCCAAAGCGGGACGGCATCAGGTTGGCGGTAATAAAATACTAGTTTCTCCTTACGTCGGGGAAGCAACAACCGTGTGATTTCAACCCCTTGCTTTCTGTGCATGGGGTTGTTTTCGCGATTTTTGAATCCGGGCTCGCGTTATCCCGCTGCTTTCGCGGCTGCCCGTCCCGCATTCCGCCCCGAGAATAGACACCCGCCGAGGAACGTACCCTCCAGCGAGCGATAGCCATGCACGCCGCCGCCGCCGAAACCGGCGGCTTCGCCGGCGGCGTAAAGGCCATTGATGATTGCGCCGTCGTTGCCGAACACGCGCGAGTCGAGATCGGTCTCGAAGCCGCCCAGCGTCTTGCGGGTCAGGATGTTGAGTTTCACCGCGATCAGCGGACCGTGCTCGGGGTCGAGGATGCGATGCGGTTTTGCGGTGCGGATCAGTTTGTCGCCGATATAGCGCCGCGCATTGTGGATGTTCATCACCTGCGCATCCTTGACGTAGGCATTCGTCATCTCACGGTCGCGCGCCTCGATCTGACGCTGGATGTGGTCGAGCTGGAGCAGATTGTCGCCACTGAGCGTGTTCATCGCGCTAACGAGGTCGGCGAGATTGTCGCGTACGATGAAGTCGGCGCCCTTCTGCTTGAAGGCTTCGACCGGCGCCGGCGCGCCCTTGTTGGTGGCGCGCTTGATCGTCATGCGCCAGCTTTTTCCGGTGAGATCGGGATTCTGCTCCGAGCCCGAGAGCGCGAATTCCTTCTTGATGATGCTCTGGGTCAGGATGAACCAGGAATAATCGTAGCCCGTGCTCATGATGTAATGCAGCTGGCCGAGCGTATCGGAGCCGGGAAACAGCGGCGCGGGCAGCCGTTTTCCGGTGGCGTCGAACCACATCGAGGACGGGCCGGGCAGGATGCGGATGCCGTGGCGCGGCCAGATCGGCGACCAGTTGCGGATGCCCTCGACGTAATGCCACATCCGGTCGCGGTTGATCAGACGCGCGCCGGCCGCTTCGGTGATCCCGATCATCCGGCCGTCGACATGTTCGGGCACGCCGGAGATCATGAATTTCGGCGGTTCGCCGAGCCGCTTCGGCCAGTTCTGCCGCACCAGATCGTGATTGCCGCCGATGCCGCCGGAAGCCACGATCACGGCTGGCGCGCGCAGGGTGAAATCGCCGGTGATTTTTCGCGAACTGCTCTGGCCACGTTCGACGTTTGTGGGTTCGAGGATCGCGCCGCTGACGCCCTCGACCGTGCCGTTGGTGATGGTGAGGGCATCGACGCGGTGGCGGAATTTGAAAATCAGCCGGCCGCTCTTCTGCGCCTCGCGTGCCCGCCGCTCGAACGGTTCGACAATGCCGGGGCCGGTGCCCCAGGTAACGTGAAAGCGCGGCACCGAATTGCCGTGCCCCATCGCGTCATAGCCGCCGCGCTCGGCCCAGCCGACCACGGGAAAAATACGGTGGCCCATCGCGCGCAGCCAGTCGCGCTTCTCGCCGGCGGCGAATGCGACATAGGCCTCCGCCCACTTCTTCGGCCAGACGTCCTCGTCGCGGTCGAAGCCCGCGGTGCCCATCCAGTCCTGCAGAGCAAGGTCGTAACTGTCCTTGATGCCGAGCCGGCGCTGTTCGGGGCTGTCGACCAGGAACAGGCCGCCGAACGACCAGAACGCCTGGCCGCCGAGGTTTTGTTCGCCTTCCTGATCGATCACGATGACGCGCTTGCCAGCGTCGGCGATTTCGCATGCCGCGACCAGCCCCGCCAGTCCGCCGCCGACCACGATTACGTCTGCGTCCTCAGCCATACCGTCCTCCCCCAACCCTGAATCGATTCAAGACCGCGTCATCCGATGCGGTCAACGGCAAATGCCACTTGCCTGTGGCGAAGCGGCCGCCGTCGGAACGTTAACTTGTTCCAGTTCGGGACCTTTTCGCATCCCGAGTGCAGCGCCGTTGCAACACTTAATTTGAATTTGTTTTGGGCGGGTCCGCCCTCCTAGACAAAAACCCGATCTCGAACGACGCTGGCGAAGTCTTGCATCACTGAGACGATCAGATTCGGGTTCGACGCTTAAGGACTGGGGCTGGGATATGAAGCTGGTGACGGGGTTGCTCGCGGCGGTGCTGCTGCTGGCAGGGGTCATATCGAGCCAGGCGGTGGTCCGGATTGCCGATGATCGCGGCGGCCGGATCGGCACTTATGTCGATAAGTATCAGGGACTTCGTACCTCCGGCGAGACCGTCATTATCGATGGACTGTGCGCCTCGGCCTGCACCATCATTCTCGGCGCCGTTCCGCACGACAAGATCTGCGTCACCTCGCACGCCAATCTCGGTTTCCATGCCGCCTGGGATTTCGGGACCAACGGCCGCGCGATTACCAATGCCGAAGCCACCCAGATGCTCTACTCGATGTATCCGACGCCGATACGGCGCTGGATCGCCCAGCGCGGCGGCCTGACCCCGCGCATGATCTTCCTGCGCGGCAAGCAATTGCAGGCCCTGTACAAGCCCTGCTACCTCGACGCTCAGGCCTCCGCCATCAAGCCCACGGCGCGCTGAGATCGCCTGGCGTCGCGCTGCGATCGCGGTTTTCGTTCATGATCACGTGATCGACTGCGCGGCCATGGCGCTTGCCTGCCCGTGGAACTGGCCCTATCTGAACCCTATGGCTCAGCCGATTTCCACTTCGCACGGGATACCCTCGGCAGCCCCGCCGCAGGGCAGGGTCGTCTCCGCGATCGTCTGGGGTGCCGCCGGCCTTGGCGCGCTGGCGGTGTGCGGCGCCTCGGCGCTCTGGTTCCATTACGGGACCGCGTTGTTCTTTGAAATGATCGCCGCCGGCATCTCGGCCTGCTTCTGATCCGGACATAGGAAGTTTCTTGCATGGACCGGAGCATCCGACCGCTGGTGATTGTCGCCTCCTTTGCCGCCAGCCTGCTGGTTGGCCTCGTGATCATGCTGTGGGCGCTCGGCGGCTTGCGCGGCGTCACCGCGCCGGCCGCGATCGGCGGGCCGTTCCAACTGACCGACCAGGCCGGCCAGACCGTGACCGACCAGAATCTCAAGGGCAAGCCGACGCTGATCTTCTTCGGCTTCACCCATTGCCCGGACGTCTGCCCGACCTCGCTGTTCGAGATTTCCGAAGTGCTGAAGGCGATGGGCAAGGACGCCGACCGGGTCAACGCCTACTTCGTCTCGGTCGATCCGGAGCGCGACACCGCGGCAGCGATGAAGGATTATCTCTCCAGCTTCGATCCGCATCTGAAGGGGCTGACCGGCACCCCTGAATCGGTCGCGAAAGTGCTGTCGGCCTACCGGGTCTATTCCAAGAAGGTCCCGCTCAAGGACGGCGACTACACCATGGACCATACCGCGCTGATCTATCTGATGGATCGCGACGGCCGCTTCGTCTCGCCGTTCAACCTGAAACGGTCGCCCGCCGAAGCCGCGACCGACCTGAAGCGGTATCTCTAGGCAGCATCTAGCCGCCAAAAGCCGCAAAACGGCCCTCGCATCGGGGGCCGGATAGTCTATAAGGCCATCCAATTCCCCAACAAATTTGCCGGCAATGCCACCCGCCCTGCACCCCAATGCCAGATTGCCCAAAACCGTCCGCGGCCTGCTGACCGGACTGGCGATCGCGGCTGCGCTGACGGGGGTGCTGTCCGACGGGCGGGCTTTCGCGCAAACCGCTCCCCGACCCGCGGTCGAGGCCGCGCCGCAGGCGGTGCCCGGCTTCTGGGACCCGCGGCGGCGGCCCGACCGGCCTGAACTGTCTCGCCTGACCGTGATCCGGTTTCTGACCGAGACGGACTATCCGCCGTTCAACTTCACCGGCGCCGACGGCAATCCGGCCGGCTTCAATGTCGATCTGGCGCGTGCGCTGTGCGAGGAGATCAAGGTCACTTGCACGGTGCAGATGCGCCGGTTCGAGACCCTGATCGATGCCATCTCCTCAAACCGCGGCGATGCCATCATCGCGTCGATGGCGGTGACGCCGCAATTGCGGGCGCGGGTCGATTTCACCGATCCGTATTACCGTGCGCCGGCGCGCTTCGTGTCGCGGCGTGACGCGGTGATGCCGGAGATTCGTCCCGAATATCTCGAAGGCAAGAAGATCGGCGCCATCACCGGCACCTCGCACGAGGCCTATCTCAAGGCGATGTTCACCGACGCCGAGATCAAATCCTACCCCAACGACGAGGCGCTGCGGCAGGCGCTGCGGCGGAGCGAGGTCGATTTCATTTTCGGCGATGCGATCGCGCTGGCGTTCTGGATCAACGGCACGGATTCAGCCGAGTGCTGCGCCTTCTCGGGCGGGCCGTTCGTCGAGAGCCGCTATTTCGGCGAGGGCATCGGCATCGCCGTCCGCAAGGGCAACGATCTGCTGCGGCAGTCGCTGAACTGGGCGCTGTTCCGGCTCTGGGAAAAAGGTCGCTACACCGATTTGTGGCTGCGTTATTTCTCGATCAGCCCGTTTTAAGTTGCCAACCACATCAACCGTCATTGCGCGGAGCCAGCGGGTCGCGCGAATGCGCGCCCGATGATAAACTCCGCGACGAAGCAATCCACTCTTCCTTGTTGCCATGGATTGCTTCGCTTCGCTCGCAATGACAGGTATATTGCCTGTTTCCCGCCCCTTCGGAGAAAGCTCGTCTAAATGTCCACGATCGACCCTGCCGCCAGCCCGAGCGATCTGCGTGCGCTCGCCGAACAATCCAACGCCTGGCCGTTCGAGCAGGCGAAAGCGATTGTTGCGCGGCTGAAAAAGCAGCCGAAGGACGAGGTACTGTTCGAGACCGGCTATGGCCCGTCGGGGTTGCCGCATATCGGTACCTTCGGCGAGGTCGCGCGCACCACCATGGTGCGCCATGCGTTTCGCGTGCTGACCGAGGACAAGATCAAGACCAAGCTGCTGGCGTTCTCCGACGACATGGACGGCTTGCGCAAGGTGCCGGACAACGTGCCCAATCGCGACATGATGACGGCGCATCTCGGCAAGCCGCTGACGCGTGTGCCGGACCCGTTCTCCAACGAGTATCCGTCGTTCGGCGCCGCTAACAACGCGCGCCTGCGCGCGTTCCTCGATCATTTCGGCTTCGACTACGAATTTGCCAGTTCGACCGATTACTACACATCGGGTCGTTTCGACGCGACGCTGCTCAAGATGCTCGCCGCCTACGACAAGGTGATGGCGATCATCCTGCCGACGCTGGGCCCGGACCGGCGCGCGACCTATTCGCCGTTCCTCCCGATCAGCCCGACCACCGGCGTCGTGCTCCAGGTACCGATGATCCGCCGCGACATTGCCGCCGGCACTATCACCTATGTCGACCCGGACACCGGCGCCGAGGTCGAAACCCCGGTCACCGGCGGCCATGTGAAATGTCAGTGGAAGGCCGATTGGGCGATGCGCTGGGTCGCGCTCGGCGTCGACTACGAAATGGCCGGCAAGGATCTGATCGATTCGGTGAAGCTGTCGGGCCAGATCGCCAGGGCGCTCGGCGCCACGCCGCCGGAGGGCTTCAACTACGAACTGTTCCTCGATGAACAGGGCCAGAAGATTTCGAAGTCGAAGGGCAACGGCCTCACCATCGACGAATGGCTGCGCTATGCGTCGCCGGAATCGCTGTCGCTGTTCATGTACCGCGAGCCGAAGGCGGCGAAGCGGCTGCATTTCGACGTGATCCCGCGCAACGTCGACGACTACCAGCAATTCCTCGACGGCTTTTCGCGGCAGGACGCCAGGCAGCA
>JBOHIT010000050.1:0-2930 GCA_050726155.1 Bradyrhizobium sp. | reverse complement strand
TAATCGTATTCGACACCACCCTGCGCGACGGCGAGCAGTGCCCCGGCGCCACCATGACGTTCGAGGAGAAGATCGAGATCGCCGAGATGCTCGACGACATGGGCGTCGACGTCATCGAGGCCGGTTTTCCGATTACCTCGGAAGGCGATTTCCAGGCGGTCAGCGAGATCGCCCGCCGCTCCAAGAACTCGGTCATCGCCGGCCTGTCGCGCGCCAATCCAAAGGACATCGACCGCTGCGCCGAGGCGGTGAAATTCGCCCGCCGCGGCCGCGTCCATACCGTCATCGCGACCTCGCCGCTGCATATGCGCGTCAAATTGAACATGACGCCCGAGCAGGTGATGGAGCTCTCGATCGCCAACGTCACCCGCGCCCGCAACCAGATCGACGACGTCGAATGGTCGGCCGAGGACGCCACCCGCAGTGAGATGGATTATCTCTGCCGCATCGTCGAGGCTGTCATCAAGGCCGGCGCCACCACGGTCAATATTCCCGACACCGTCGGCTACACGACGCCGGAGGAATACACCCGCTTCATGCGCACGCTGATCGAGCGGGTGCCGAATTCCGACAAGGCGGTGTTTTCTGTCCATTGTCATAACGACCTCGGCATGGCCGTAGCGAATTCGCTGGCCGGCATCGCCGGCGGCGCGCGCCAGATCGAATGCACCGTCAACGGCATCGGCGAACGGGCCGGCAACGCCGCGCTGGAAGAAGTCGTGATGGCGATGAACGTCCGCAACGACGTGTTTCCGTGGTGGAACCAGATCGACACCACGATGCTGACGCGGGCCTCCAAACTGGTATCGGCGGCGACCTCGTTCCCGGTGCAGTACAACAAGGCGATCGTCGGCCGTAACGCCTTCGCCCATGAGAGCGGCATCCATCAGGACGGCGTGCTGAAGGACGCCTCGACCTACGAGATCATGCGACCGGAGATGATCGGTCTGAAGAAGTCGTCGCTGGTGCTCGGCAAGCATTCCGGGCGTCATGCGTTCGTGCACAAGCTGGAAGAGATGGGCTACAAGCTCGGCGCCAACCAGCTGGAAGACGCGTTCGTGCGGATGAAGGCGCTGGCCGACCGCAAGAAGGACATCTACGACGAGGACATCGAGGCGCTGGTCGACCAGGAAATCGCCAACTCGCATGACCGCATCAAGCTGACGTCACTGACGGTGATTGCGGGCACCCATGGGCCGCAGCGCGCCACCATGAAGCTCGACATCGGCGGCCAGATCAAGATCGAGGAGGCCGAAGGCAACGGTCCGGTCGATGCGGTGTTCAACTGCATCAAGGCGCTGGTGCCGCATGAGGCCAAGCTCGAGCTGTACCAGGTCCATGCCGTCACCGAGGGTACCGACGCGCAAGCCGAAGTCTCGGTGCGGCTTGCCCATGAAGGCCGCTCGATGACCTCGAAGGCGTCAGATCCGGACACCCTGGTGGCTTCGGCCAAGGCCTATCTCGGCGCGCTCAACAAGATCGTCATGAAGCGCGAGCGCGACATGCCGGCATCGGCCGCGGCGAGTTGATCGCGACGTCCACGCGTCATTGCGAGCGAAGCGAAGCAATCCATCCCTCAACGCGGGAAGAATGGATTGCTTCGTCGCTTTGCTCCTCGCAAATGACGGCTGGAATGAAATGCGCTCTTTGGGCCTTCCGTTAGAATCATTTCCCAAATCCTTGCGGCCCTGTCGTCCGATTTGAGAATTCTCACGGCGCTGATGCGGGTAACGTCCCGGCGTCCACCCACGCCGGGACGTCCCATGTCGCTCGAAGCCGCCGAAGCACCCCACGAACAACAACGTCCAGTCAAACCCGCCGGCAGCGTGCTCACGCGCCGGATCGATCTGACCACCCTGCGGCTGTTCATCGCGGTGTGCGAGGAGCAGAATCTCACGCGCGCGGCAAACCGCGAAGGCATCGCGGCGTCCGCCGTCTCCAAGCGCATGAACGATTTCGAGCTGGCGTTCGGCGTCACGCTGTTCAAGCGGCTGTCAAAGGGCATGGCGCTGACGCCGGCCGGCGAAGCCTTGCTGCACCACGCCCGCGTCACGCTGCTCAATGTCGAGAAGATCGCGGTCGAACTCTCGGAATATTCGCAAGGCGTTCGTGGCCATGTCCGGATGCTCGCAAATCTCTCCGCGATCGTGCAATTCCTGCCCGAAGATATCTCGCGCTTTTTCAGCGTCCACGAACTCCTGAGGATCGATCTGCAGGAGCGGCCGAGCGGGCAGGTGGTCCGGGGCATCGAGGAGGGGACCGCCGAGATCGGTATCTGCTCGGGCGAGGCCGACGCGCGCGGCCTGGAGACGTTTCACTACCGCACCGACCATCTGGTCGTGGTGGTGCGGCCGGATCATCCGCTGGCGGCGGACGAGACGATTGAGTTCGCCGATACGCTCGACTTCGACCACATCGGCCTGCATGCCGCGAGCTCGATCTATCTGCGCTCGCAATACGCCGCGTCCCAGGCCGACAAGTCGATGCGGCTGCGCATCAACGTCCCGGGGTTCGACGCGGTCTGCCGCATGGTGCAGGCCAATATGGGCGTGGGGCTAATTCCCGACCGCGCCTTCGAGGTGATCGGTGCCGGCATGGGCCTGCGATCGATCCGCCTGCGCGACGATTGGGCGACGCGGGAGCTCAAGATCGTCGTACGCGACGCCGCGCATCTTTCCTCGACCGGCCGCCTCGTGCTCGATCATCTCCGCGCGGCGGAGCAAGGATCGCCTTTGCGATGACACCGTGATTCCGGTCACTGCGGAAATATCCGGTTTTGGTCAGCCTCGATGCCGACCTTCAACGATCGTGACCTCCCTTGAATGGGCGTTGGGGGATCGACGGCCTATTGAAGGAGACGATCATGGCCAACACGCAAGCAGCTCTCTACGCCGACGGCCTTGCCGGGTTGTCGGATGCCGATCTCGACC
>JBOHIT010000049.1:0-4885 GCA_050726155.1 Bradyrhizobium sp. | reverse complement strand
ACTTCGATGTCGCTGCCCTATCACATCGGCACCGGCTGGTTCGGCGGGCTAACCCCGACCTTCGCCTTCGCCCTCGTGGCGGCGACCGGCGACATCTACTCTGGACTCTGGTTCCCGATCGTCATCTGCTCGGCCACCGCGGTCATCGGCACGCTGATCATCCCCGAAACCAAAGACTTCGATATCAACCGCTAATCCACGCCATACGCATAGGAAAAATCATGACGTCCCAGATCGCTACCAAACATGTCCTCTCGCCCGGCGAAGCGGAAACCATCGTCTCGTCCTGGGTGACCGCCAAGATCATGGCTTCGCCCGACGCGAGCGGCGCCGAAAAAATGAGCGCGGTCTCGCTCTACTTCAATCCCGGCCACGGCCACGCCCGGCACAATCATCCGGCTTCCGAGCAGTTGATCTTCGTGATCGGCGGCGAGGGGGAGATGATGATTGAGGACGAAGCCGGCCAGCCTGTCAAGACCGCGATCGGTCCCGGCAGCCTCGTCACCATTCCGCGCGGTGCGTTTCATTCCACCTTCAATACCGGCTGGGAGCCGCTGCGGATTCTCGCGGTGTATTCGCCGGCAGGGCCGGAAGCCGCGATGCGCAATTCCGATGAATTCGTGGTGCTCGACCCCGGCGTCGTGCCGATGCGGCTCTGACGCCGGAAGATTGCCAGCCGGCTATTCGCCGAAACTTTCAATTCATTCCCTGCAGGAATCCATACCAATGTCTTATCAATCGCAAGAGCCAAGGCCTGCCGGGAAACCGGCCAAGGCGATCGCCGTCAGCAACGTCAATGTCGGACTGCCGCTGACCCTCATCCTGATGCTTGTTTATGGCGGCTTCATCGCCCTCGGCACCTTCGCGCCGTCGGTGCTGGCTAGATCGGTTTTCACCGGCGGCACCACGACTTGGGCCTTTGCGTACGGCCTGTTCGTGATCGCGCTCGGTGTGGCGCTGTCGGGCGTTTATGTCCTGATTGCCAACCGTCGTTCGTGAGGATGTACCGATGATCAATCCGACTGCCATCATTCTCTTCATCGCGTTCGTCCTCGTCACCCTCGGCATCACCTGGTGGGCAGCGAAGCGAACCAAATCCACCAACGATTTCTACGCCGCTGGCGGCAAGATCACCGGCTTCCAGAACGGGCTCGCGATCTCGGGTGATTTCATCTCGGCCGGTGCCTTCCTTGGCCTGTCCGGCCTGGTCTATGCCTCCGGCTTCGACGGCCTCGTCTTTGCCGTCGGCTACACCACGGGCTTGCCGATTGTCGTGTTCCTGCTGGCTGAGCGGCTGCGCAACCTCGGCCGCTTCACCTTCACCGACGTGCTGTGTTGCCGCCTAAGCGAAAAGCCGGTTCGCATCTTCTCGGCATGCGCCTCGCTGGTGGTGGTGGCGTTCTATCTGATCGCGCAGATGGTCGGCGCCGGTCAGCTCATCAAGCTCCTGTTCGGGCTTGATTACATCTATGCCGAAATCATCGTCGGCATGCTTATGATCTGCTACGTGATGTTCGGCGGCATGGTCGCGACCACCTGGGTGCAGATCGTCAAGGCGGTCCTGTTCCTGACCGGCGGCACCGCGATCGCGTTTCTCGTGATGCTGCAGTTCGGCTTCGACTTCGGCGCCCTGCTGTCGAAGGCGATCAGCGTCCATCCGAAGGGGGCGGCGATCCTGACGCCGCAGTTCCTGTCCAGGGATCCGTGGTCTGCGATCTCGCTTGGGCTGGCACTGATGTTCGGCACCGCCGGCCTACCGCACATCCTGATGCGCTTCTTCACGGTGCCGGATGCCAAGGCCGCGCGGGTCTCGGTGTTCTGGGCTACCGTGTGGATGAACTACTTCTTCTCGCTGGTGTTCATTATTGGCTTCGGCGCCCTGGCGCTGCTGGCCAAGGATCCGACCTATCTCGATGCCAAGGGCGGCCTGATCGGTGGCGGTAACATGGCGGCGATCCATCTCGCCAACGCCGTCGGCGGCAGCGCGATGCTCGGCTTCATTTCGGCAGTGGCGTTCTCGACCATCCTCGCGGTCGTGGCTGGCCTGACGCTGGCCGGCGCTTCGGCGGTGTCGCACGATCTGTACGCCAGCGTGTTCCGCAAGGGACCCGCTGACGACAAAAAGGAGGTGCGGGTGTCGAAGATCGCAACCGTCGGTCTAGGCGTGATCGCGGTGCTGCTCGGGATCGCGTTCCAGACCCAGAACGTCGCATACATGGTGTCGCTGGCCTTCGCGGTCGCCTGCTCCTCGACGTTCCCGCTGCTGCTTTTGTCGATCTACTGGCGCGGACTGACGACGCGGGGTGCCGTGATCGGCGGCTCCGTCGGACTGTTCGCCGCGCTGACGCTGACCATCTTCGGGCCCCCGGTATGGGTCAAGGTGCTCGGCTTTGCGTCGCCGGTGTTCCCGATCGACCCGCCGACCATCGTGACCATGCCGCTGGCGTTCTTTGCCTGCTGGCTGGCCTCGGTGCTCGACCGCAGCCGTCAGGCCGTCAGCGATCGCGACCGCTTCGGCATGCAGACCGCCCAGGCGATCGGCGGCCACGCCGTTCCCGCGGAGTGAACGACGCCAGCGGCGCGCCTTGACCGGCGCGCCGCATTGTCCAACCATTCCATCATCAGGAGTTCATCATGTTGAAGCTGATCAGCGCGACGCCCAGTCCCTATGCGCGGAAGGTGCGGATTGCGCTCGCCGAAAAGGGCCTGCCGTTCGAACTCATCACGGAAGTGCCTTGGGACAGCACCACCGCGACGCCGAAATACAATCCGCTGGAAAAGCTCCCCGTGCTGATCCTCGAGGATGGCTCCAGCGTCTATGAGTCCAACTTCATCCTGCAATATCTCGAATGGAAATATCCGAAGACGCCGCTGCTTCCCGTGGATGTCGAAGGCAAGATCGCGGCGCGCCGGCTGGAAGTGCTGTGCGACGGCATCTGCGACGCCTTCGTGCTGATGTTCTTCGAGCGCCAACGCTCGGAAGCGGCCAAGAGCCCGGAATGGATGGCGCGCCAGCGCCGCAAGATTGATGGTGGCATGCGAGAAATGGCGCGTCTGGTCGGAGACGGTACCTTTGCGGTAGGTCGCGAATTCAGCCTCGGCGACATCGCCGTGGGTACCGTGACCGGCTACCTCGCGGTGCGCTGGCCGGACTACGACTGGCAGAGCCAGTATCCGAACCTGGCGGCCTTCGGTGCGCGCGTCGAACAGCGGCCATCCTTCAAGGGCAGCGTTCCGGTGCCGCAGAAGATTTCCGACAAGGTGATGTAAAACAACGTCAAAGGTGGTGCACGGCGATGCCGGATCTGTTCAGTCCCTACAAATTGAAGAGCGTCACGCTGCGCAATCGCATCGCGATGTCGCCGATGACGATGTACCGGTCGATCGACGGGCTGATGAACGACTATCACATCATGCTGATGGGCTCCCGCGCCGCAGGCGGATTCGGTCTGGTATTTCCCGAGCAACTGGCGATCACGCCCGACGGCCGCACCGGCACCCATTGCGCTGGCATCTACGATGACTCCCAGATCGAGGGCCTGTCGCGGATGACCGCGATGGTCAAAGCCATGGGGGCCGTGCCCGCTGCCCAACTCGGCCACACCGGCCGCAAGGGGAGCGAATTGAAGCCATGGGACGGCAAGCTTCAGATCTCGCCCGAACATCCCGACGGCTGGCAGGTTCGCGGTCCGTCGCCGATCATTTATGGCGGTCGCTACACCTATCCGGTTCACCAACTGACGATCGACGAGATCAAGGAAATCCACCGCGCCTATGCCCGCGCCACGCTGCGGGCGCTGGATTCCGGCTTCGAGTGGCTCGAGATGCATTTTGCGCACGGCTATCTCGGCGCCAGCTTTTTCTCGCCGCTCGCCAACCAGCGTACGGACCAATATGGCGGTAGCCTGGAAAATCGCCTGCGCTTCCATCGCGAAGCGCTCGACGCAGTCCGGGCCGTGTGGCCGGAGCGGCTGCCGCTGACAATGCGTCTCGGTTCGGATGATTTCAACGAAAAGGGCGTGCAGTTCGACGATGCGGTTTGGGCCGTCGGTGAATTGAAGAAGCACGGTCTCGATTTGGCAGACCTCAGCCTGGGGATGAACACAGACGACATCAAGGATGCGCCGTTTAACAAAGTGGCGTTCATGGTCGAGCGCGGCAATCGCGTCCGGCGCGAGGTAGGTATTCCCGTCGGCGTCAGCTGGAATCTCGGAATACCCGCGATTGCGGACAAGGTGATCCGCGAGGAATTGATCGACCTGGTATTTTTGGGGCGGCCCGCACTATCGAATCCGCACTGGCCTATCTGGGCAGCGCGCGAGCTCGCGCATGGCGATCCCTTCTCTCTGCTTCCGGAGGATTGGTCATGGTGGTTGCGAAACCGGCCGGGCTCCGAGGGCTCGCTCGGCTGGCCGTCGCAGGCAAGTGATCCGTCCGCTACAGGCGCGGTGCCGGTGCCTCGGAATACCCCGCACAAGGCGGCGTGATTAGTTAAAAATGGACAGTTTCGTGATTTCAAGCAACGAGGCGACGTATACAAAGTAGTCGGCTGCTTCTGGTGGATTGTGTTGAAGAAGTCGCAGTTGGACCAAACGTTCGTACGTTGGCCGGACCTAGCTCAAACTTCCCCATGATGGATTGGAGCGAGAGTTCAAGTGTTTCAATTGGTTAGAAGGCAGCGTGTGCACGATGTGTGCACTAGGAGATCAAACAAAATCTAGCGACAACCAACGTGAGCGGGCCGAACTGAACGTGCTGCGGTGTTAGCGGCTGGCCGATGTTTCGGGAGAGGGATGATCTCGCTCAACAAGCCAATAACCTGCGCCGATCGACCGTCGAGAGTTTAGTTCACGGAATGAGCGATTATGGAACGGCTGCTTCTGGC
>JBOHIT010000048.1:0-4268 GCA_050726155.1 Bradyrhizobium sp. | reverse complement strand
AAGTAGGACGGCGGCTGGAAGCCGCCTCGGATGAGATCCGTGTTTATCGGCTGGGCGGAGATGAATTTGTCTTGGTTCATAGAGATTGCGGCAACCCGATTGTTGCGACCGAAGCAGTAGGCTCCATTTTGAAGCGGCTGGCCGATCCCTTTGAGATCGATGGTCACCAACTGTTCATCGCTGCCAGCGCAGGCATAGCGATCAGCCCCGTACACGGATCGAACGGCGATGACCTGCTTGCGAACGCGGACTTGGCGCTTTACGACGCCAAGGCGAGCGGGACTCGGACACATCGATTATACGAGCCGTCATTGCGCGCGCGGGCAAATACTCGCCGGCAGCTCGATAGCGAGCTTCGGCGAGCGTGCGCAAACCAAGAATTTGTCCTGTATTATCAGCCTCAGGTTCGATCAAACGACGGTGCTGTCACCGGCGCAGAGGCTCTCCTTCGTTGGAACCATCCGGAAAAAGGTGTCTTGGCGCCCGGCGTGTTCATTGATGCGCTTGGTGAAAGTGCGGTCGCCATGGAAGCAGGTCGATGGATTTTGATGGAGGCATGCAGGACGGCAGCCTCATGGCGCGCGGAAGGCCTTTCCGATATTCGGATCGGGGTGAATCTGTTTCCTGCGCAATTTCGCAACGGCACGCTCCTGCAGGATGTAGAACATGCCTTGTCTGAAAGTGGTTTGCCCCCTGAAGCACTTGAGCTTGAGATCACTGAAAATATCGCGCTTGGTCGTGAAGAAGGAACGCTATCTCCATTGAAAGCGCTCCGAGCAAGGGGCATTGGGATTGCATTCGATGACTTTGGAACGGGGTATGCATCTCTTAGCTATTTGACGCGCTATCCGCTTACGCGGATTAAAATCGATCGCAGCTTCGTGCAGAAGATCAATTTGCAATCCGCCTCGGAGGATACGGCAATTGTGCGCTCAATCATCGTGATGGGCCGCAACTTGGGGCTTGAGGTCATTGCCGAGGGCGTTGAAACCACGGCACAGGCGGACTTTCTAAGATCAGAAGGTTGTCAAGAGATGCAAGGATTTCTTTTTTCAAAACCTCTTCCGAGGGGTATATTCGAGAAATTTCTTTTGTCGAGATCAACAGAGAAACCTAAGGCAGCCATCGAGACATCCCTATTAGCTGGATAAGTAAGAGTACAGGGACGTGGCCAGGACATAGGGCGACAAAAGGCTTAACCGGTCTGGCCCCAAAATTCTTCGTCGATACCGATACTCGCTGCGGCGACGGTCAAGCAAGACGTCAGGCTGTTCGACACGTTTTTCCGCGTGGGATCGCTGGTCTTCGGCGGCGGGCACGTCGTCCTGCCGCTGCTGCGAGCCGAGATCGTTCCGTCCGGATGGGTCGGCAACGACGCGTTCCTGGCCGGCTACGGCGCCGCACAGGCGGTGCCGGGACCGCTGTTTACGTTCGCGGCCTATCTCGGCGCCGTCATCGGCGACTGGAAGACCGCCATCCTCTGCCTCGTCGCAGTTTTCCTACCGTCGTTCCTGTTGGTGATCGGAACCCTGCCATTCTGGGAGACGCTCCGGCGGCGGACAACGACCCAGGCCGCGCTGCGCGGCGTCAACGCGGCGGTCGTGGGGCTTCTGCTCGCCGCGTTCTACGATCCCGTCTGGATGTCGGGAATCAGCTCGAAAGCCGATTTTGCCCTCGCGTCCTTTGCTTTCCTGCTGCTGTTCCTGTGGCGGACGCCGCCGTGGCTGGTGGTTGTCCTGTGCGCTGCGGCAGGTCAGAGTCTGGCGGGGGCGACATGACGCGGCTCCGATCGGAACCACTATCCGGCGCCTGAGACGCGCGATACCCGACGGATCTCGCCGCAGCCGTTAACAGCATCTTCAACAGCCGCGCCGATAATGTGCGGTCATTTCCGGAGGCAACGACATGTCTGACGCGACCGACCGTTCCGACCCCTCGCGGGTACCCGGACTCGATCTGTTGCGCCTGGTCGCCGTCGCAGCGGTCGTCCTCTATCACTATGGTTTCTGGGGCCCGGCTTCCAATGGCGTGCCGCAGGTCGCGCTTCCGTATCTTGCGTCCTACGCGCAATACGGATTTCTGGGCGTTCCCATCTTCTTCACCATCAGCGGATTCGTGATCGCCTATTCCGCGGAGGGCCGAACCCCCGTCGGATTCGCCATCGCCCGCTTCAGCCGCATCTATCCGACTTTCCTGTTCTGCATGACGCTGACATTCGCGACGATCCTTCTGCTCGGCGGCACGAATTTCAAAGTCACCTTCGCCCAATGGACAGCCAATCTGTTCGTCGCCGCGCCCGCCCTTGGCCAATCCTACGTCGACACGTCCTACTGGTCGCTTGTGATCGAGATCGTGTTTTACGCATGGGTGGCGGTGTTCCTGGCGCTCGGACTCTTCCCGCGCCGCATCGACGCGATCATCCTGGTCTGGCTCAGCATCACCTTCGCCAACGAACTCACGATCGACGCGCCGATCTTCGAGAAGCTGTTCATCGCCGATGACAGCGGGTTCTTCGCAGTCGGGCTGCTGATCTACGAATATTATCGCGGGCGACGAGACCTCAAACTCTACGGCATTCTTACGCTTTCCGTGGGTACGTCGGTCTTTCAGGCGATCCACAAGCTGGAGCACCTCGGCGTCCATACTGGCGGTGCGTTTGACGCGCGCATGGTGGCCGCGATCTGCCTCGTATCGATCGCCGTCATCTTCCTCGCGACCCGGATTCGGAAGCTGCCGCTGCCTGCCGGACTGATCCTCGCCGTCGGCGGCATCACGTATCCGCTTTATCTGCTGCACATGCAGATGGGCTATACAATCCTGACGGCGGCGGCACCGGTCCGCAACGCCGAACTGTGGACCGCCGCGATCGTCTCCGGGGCCGTCGTCCTAGCCTGGGCGACATGGCGCTTCGTCGAACGTCCCGCCCACCGGTGGACGAAAAATTACCTGATCGCCATAGCGGCCAAGCTCGGATGGAAATCCCGTCCCAAAGGCGCGGGCAGCGAGATCACCCCGGCTTGACCAGCAGAACTCGTCACTCAGATAGCCACCAAGCTATTGACACTCAGTGACGATTTTTCATCCATTTTTGCTTACTGCTCAACTGAGACGCGCGGCAGCCTTTATCGAAGCGAGCATATACTGCTGCAAATAAAGCAAACGGGGCACCCGCCACGATTCGAACGTGTGACCTTTGGCAGTGATAACGTGCCCATCCGAAAAATGCGATTGGGCTCGCCATTCTACGCTATCCAGCTAAAGCAACTGGATATTCGACAACAACAGCGACGGTTCTATCCGAAACCCCGCACCGATTTTCTCCCGCCCGCTTACTTGGGAGATCGCGCCGGAACGAAGGAACGTCATGGGCAATATTGCGCGCCCACGGTGTTGGATGTGGGCCTTGAGCGCGCAGGATACGCGTGGCCCAGCAGATTGCGAAGTTGCATGTCCCTTGGCAATGGCAGTTGGTGGGACGATGTCTCTGTTTATCAGATTGCGCGTAATCGCACGTGGCGGAAGTTTTGGATCGGATACTCGAGCTGAACCACCGTCCATGAAAATGCTCATATGCGTTGCTCACTTTAGTCAAGAAATTCGGGCTGTTTCGAGAGCAACGATATGACTCGAACTTTGGAAGGCTGTCTATTCAGCCGACAGCAACGTGCCGTTGGGATTCGTTTCGTCGCAATGGCTGTCTGGATGATTTTTGGAATTATGAGGGTTCAATGATGTCTTATGCGGTTTTTCGCGATGATTGCGGTCTCGACCATCGTCATGTTCGGTTTGATGTATCTGAACACCTAGCACTCGATCATGTTTTCTACAGCCAGACCCGGATGTGGATGGCACTCGTCATGGGTGCGGTGATGGCCGTCATTATGCTCGGATTCATGTGGTCGATGTATAAGGAGCAACGTGCCAACGCTGCCATTATTACCGGCAGCGTCATCGTGTTTGCGGTCTCGCTTTTTCTTGTCCGCAGCCAGCAGACCGTCGATGACGTGAGCTTAATGAAGGCGATGATTCCGCATCATTCGATCGCGATTATGACCAGCGCAAGAGCCGACATTCGCGATCCCCGCGTCCGCTAACTCGCCGATGGCATCATTGCAGCCCAGGTTCGAGAAATTGGCGAGATGAAAAGGCTGATCGCCGATCTGGGACGCAACCCTATACCAACGGGGGCGTCTGATCTTTCACCCTTCGGCAATGAAAAGTAAGTTTGCCGACAGATCACTCGGCAACGCCCGGAAGAGGCTTTATCT
>JBOHIT010000047.1:0-9730 GCA_050726155.1 Bradyrhizobium sp. | reverse complement strand
ATCACCTGGTTCATGTTCGGCTTGGGAGGCCAGTGATGACAACCTGGCCCATTCTCTCGGTCGTCACCTTCCTGCCGCTGTTCGGCGCGCTGGTGATCTATCTCAGCCGCGGTGAAGATGAAGCGGCGCGGCGCAATTCGCGCTGGATCGCGCTGTGGACCACGCTGGTCACCTTTGCGGTCTCGCTGATCCTGGTCTGGCGCTTCGATGCGACCAATCCGGATTTCCAGTTCATCGAAAAGGCGTCGTGGCTTGCCAGCGGTATCACCTACCATATGGGTGTCGACGGCATTTCGCTGCCGTTCGTGATCCTGACCACCGCCTTGATGCCGTTCTGCATCGTCGCGAGCTGGAAGTCGATCACGGTGCGGGTGCGCGAATACATGATGGCGTTCCTGCTGCTGGAAACGCTGATGATCGGCACCTTCTCGGCGCTCGATCTCGTGCTGTTCTATCTGTTCTTCGAAGGCGGCCTGATCCCGATGTTCCTGATCATCGGCGTCTGGGGCGGCCCGCGCCGGGTCTATGCCTCGTTCAAGTTCTTCCTCTACACGCTGCTCGGCTCGGTGCTGATGCTGCTGGCCATCATGGCGCTGTACTGGAACGCTGGCACGACCGACATTCCGACCCTGATGCACACCGCCGTGCCGCGCTCCCTGCAAACCTGGGCGTGGCTGGCCTTCTTTGCGTCCTTTGCCGTCAAGTTGCCGATGTGGCCGGTGCACACCTGGTTGCCGGACGCGCACGTCGAGGCGCCGACGGCGGGCTCGGTGATCCTGGCTGCGATCCTCTTGAAGATGGGCGGCTACGGCTTCCTGCGCTTCTCGCTGCCGATGTTCCCGCTGGCGTCGCATGATTTCGCCTGGATCATCTTCACGCTCTCGGCGATCGCCATCATCTACACCTCGCTGGTGGCGTTGATGCAGGAAGACATCAAGAAGCTGATCGCCTATTCGTCGGTGGCGCATATGGGCTTCGTCACCATGGGCATCTTCGCCGGCACCACGCAGGGCGTGGCCGGCGGCGTGTTCCAGATGATCTCGCACGGCATCGTCTCGGGCGCACTGTTCCTCTGCGTCGGCATCGTCTACGACCGCATGCATACCCGCGAGATCGTGGCCTATGGCGGCCTGGTGAACCGGATGCCGCTCTATGCGCTGGTGTTCATGGTCTTCACCATGGCCAACGTCGGACTGCCGGGCACGTCCGGCTTCGTCGGCGAATTCATGACGCTGGTCGGCACCTTCAAAGTCTCGATCCCGACCGCTACCTTCGCTACGTTCGGGGTGATCCTGTCGGCTGGCTACGCGCTCTGGCTCTATCGCAAGGTGGTGTTCGGCGCGCTCACAAAACCGGCGCTCGCCAGCATCAAGGACCTGACGTTCCGCGAGAGCCTGCTGCTGTTTCCGCTGGTCTTCCTGACCATCCTGTTTGGCGTCTATCCGAAGCCGGTGCTCGATATGTCGGCGGCCTCGGTTCAGCAACTCGTCAACAATTACAACACCGCCGTGACTGCCGTGAAGGCAGCCGCGCTGCTCCAGTAAGGCCGCCGCAATGAGCTTCCAGAGTGCAGGTTATCAGTTGCTGCCGGTGTTGCCGGAGCTGGTGCTGGCCGCAGGCTCCATGGCACTGCTGATGCTCGGCGCCTATCGCGGCGGCGAGGGCACGACCAAGCTCGTCACCAGCCTCGCGGTCTGCCTTCTGGCGTTGACCGGCGTGCTGGAACTGATGCTGCCGGCGGGCAAGCTAACGACCTTCGGTGGCAGCTTCATCGTCGACGATTTCGCGCGTTTCCTGAAAGTTCTCGCGCTGATCGGTTCGGGCGTGACGCTGATCCTGTCGACGGAATTCCTGTCCGATCCGTCGCGGCGGATTTTTGAGTATGCGATCCTGGTGCTGCTCTCGACACTCGGCATGATGGTGCTGATTTCGGCCGGCGACCTGATCATGCTCTATCTCGGGCTCGAGCTGATGTCGCTGGCGCTTTACGTGGTCGCCGCCAGCAACCGCGACAACGCCAAATCCACCGAGGCCGGCCTGAAGTACTTTGTGCTGGGCGCGCTGTCCTCGGGCATGTTGCTGTACGGCGCCTCGCTGATCTATGGCTTCACCGGCACCGTCAGCTTCGCCGGCATCGCGGCGGCTGCGAAAACCGGCGAGGTCGGGATCGTGTTCGGCCTCGTGTTCCTGCTCGCGGGCCTCTGCTTCAAGGTGTCCGCAGTGCCGTTCCACATGTGGACGCCCGACGTCTACGAGGGCGCGCCGACGCCGGTGACCGCGTTCTTTGCCTCCGCGCCGAAGGTCGCCGCTCTGGCGGTGTTCACGCGCGTCGCGCTGACGGCATTCCCGGGTATCGTCTCGCAATGGCAACAGATCGTCGTGTTCGTGGCGATCGCCTCGATGGTGCTGGGCTCGTTCGCCGCCATCGGCCAGAAGAACATCAAGCGCCTGATGGCCTATTCGTCGATCGGCCACATGGGCTTTGCCCTGGTCGGGCTTGCGTCCGGCACCGTCGAAGGCGCGCAGGGCGTGCTGGTCTACATCGCAATCTACGTCGCGATGACGCTCGGCACCTTCTCGGTGATCCTGACCATGAAGCGCAACGGCCAGGCGATGGAGCAGATCAGCGATTTCGCAGGGCTGTCGCGCACCAATCCGCTGCTCGCGTTCTTCTTTGCGATGCTGCTGTTCTCGCTCGCCGGCATCCCGCCGCTCGCGGGCTTCTTTGCCAAATGGTACGTCTTCGTCGCCGCGATCAAGGCGGGCCTGTTCACGCTGGCGGTCGTCGGCGTCCTCGCCAGCGTCGTGGGCGCGTTCTACTATCTCACCATCATCAAGGTGATGTATTTCGACGAGCCGGCCGGCCAGCTCGATCCGATGCGCACGGAATTGCGCGTGGTGCTGGCGATCACGGGCATCTTCACGATCTTCTTCTTCGTCTATCCGGGGCCGTTGGTCAGCGTGGCCACGGCCGCAGCCAAATCGCTTTTCTAGATGGCTTTCGCGCTCGGTTCCCGAGCCATATCGGCGGGCTATCGTCTCACCGCCTTCGATCAGGTCGGTTCGACCAATACCGAGGCTATGGCGCACGCCCGCGCCGGCGAGCGCGGCTCGATGTGGTTTGTGACCACTGAGCAGACGGCGGGAAAGGGACGGCGTCAGCGCGCCTGGATCGCGCCGCGAGGCAATCTCGCCAGCAGCGTTATCGAGATCATCGACGTCCCGCCCGCGACCGCAGCGACCCTGGGCTTTGCCGCCGGACTTGCGATCGCAAGCGCGCTGCAACAGGTGAGCATCGAAGCCAATCTGCGAAGGGCCGGCTCCGACCCGTTGAAATTCCAGCTGAAATGGCCGAACGACGTGCTGGTCGAGAAGCAGAAGCTGGTCGGTATTTCGCTCGAAGCTGAAGTGGTCGCCGGTAACCGGCTCGCCGTTGTGGTCGGGATTGGTACCAATGTGGTCGCGGCCCCCACGGGCACGCCGACGCCGGCCGTTTCGCTGGCAGCGCTGGGCGTTCATGTCGGCGCCGAGGAGCTGTTCGCCGTGTTGTCGGACGCCTGGGTCGAGTTCCGCGGCATCTGGGATAACGGCCGCGGCTTTGGCGAAATCCGCCGACTGTGGCTTGAACGCGCGGCCGGGCTCGGCGAGCGGGTGGCGATCCAGACCGGCAACGCCACCGTCGAGGGCACGTTCGACACGATCGATGAAACCGGCTGCATGATTGTGCGGACCGCCGAAGGCAAACACCTCCCGATCGCCGCGGGCGAGGTCTATTTTGGCTCGGCGGCCTCCGTGGGAGCTGCCTGATGGCGAGACCAGATGAACTGACCTTTGCGCCGCTCGGCGGCGTCGGCGAGATCGGCATGAACCTGTCGATCTACGGGATCGGCAACCGCCACCAGCGGTCCTGGCTCGCGGTTGATCTCGGCGTCTCCTTTGGCGACGAGGAGCATCTGCCGGGCATCGACCTGATCATGCCCGACATCAGCTTCCTGGTAAAAGAGCGCAAGAATCTGATGGGGCTTGTGCTGACCCACGCCCATGAGGACCATTTCGGCGCCATCATCGATCTCTGGCCGAAGCTGCAGTGCAAGATCTACGCGACCAAGTTCAGCGCCGCCCTGTTCGAGGCTAAACTGGCGGCCGAGCGCAATGCGCCGAAAATCCCGGTCACGGTGGTGCCGTCAGGCGGCCGGATCGATCTCGGTCCGTTCAACGTCGAATTCATCCCGGTCGCGCATTCGATTCCGGAATCGCACGCGCTGGCGATCCACACCTCGGTCGGTACCGTGCTGCATACCGGCGACTGGAAGATCGATCCGACGCCCATCATCGGCCTGCCGACCGACGAGCGGCGCCTGCGCGAGCTTGGCGATGCCGGCGTGCTGGCGCTGGTCGGCGATTCCACCAATGCGGTGCGGGAAGGGCGTTCGCCCTCGGAAACCGAGGTCGCCGCCACCATCATGAAGCTGGTCAAGGGCGCCAAGGGCCGGGTCGCCGTCACCACTTTCGCCTCCAACGTCGCGCGGCTGAAGGCGGTCGCCGACGCCGCCAAGGCCGCCGACCGTGAAGTTGTCGTCGTCGGCCGCGCTATGGAGCGCGTGGTGCAGGTCGCGCGCGAGACCGGTCATCTCGACGGGGTGCAGAATTTTCGCGGCGCCGATCTTTACGGCCATTTCCCGCCGGACAAGGTGCTGGCGCTGTGCACGGGGAGCCAGGGCGAACCGCGGGCGGCGCTGGCGCGCATCGCCAATGACGACCATCCGCAGGTCACGCTCAACAAGGGCGACTGCGTCATCTTCTCCTCACGCACCATCCCCGGCAACGAGAAGGCGGTCGGCGGCATCATCAATGGCCTGGTCACGCAGGGCATCGAGGTCATCACCGACCGCACCGATCTGGTGCATGTGTCCGGCCATCCGCGCCGCGACGAACTGCGCGACATGATTTCGTGGGTACGTCCGCAGCTCCTGATCCCGGTCCATGGCGAAGCGCTGCATCTGGCCGAACACGCCAAGCTGGCGCGCACCGCCGGCGTGCCGAAGGTCCTGGTCTGCCGCAACGGCGATCTGGTCAAGCTCGGTCCCGGCGACCCCGGCATCATCGAGCAAATCCCGTCGGGCCGGCTCTACAAGGACGGCAGCATCCTAGAGGATTCCAAGTCGCGCGCGGTGGTCGAGCGACGGCGAATGGGTTTTGCCGGCTGCGTCTTCGTGGCGATCGCCATGACCGACAAGGGTGAGCTCGCCGACGATCCCGAGGTTGATCTCGTCGGCATCCCCGAGAAGAATGCGGCCGGAGAGCCGCTCGACGACATCGTGTTCGATGTGGTGGTATCGACCGTGGAAGGCCTGCCGCGGGCGCGGCGGCGCGATGCGGATGCGACGGGAGAATCGGTGCGCCGCGCGGTGCGGGCCGCGCTGAACGAGCATTGGGGCAAGAAGCCGATTTGCCTCGTGCATGTGCTGACGATCTAGCCTAGCAATCAAGTTTACGCAGATTGCGTATACTTGTCTGCGGTTGATCGGACGCACGATCCAAGGGAGGAGTGACGATGCTGGGCCGGCTCAATCATGTCGCGATCGCGGTCAGGGACGCCGAGAAGGCGGCCAAAATCTATGGCGGCGCGTTCGGCGCCGAGATCTCCGGCGCGGTGCCGCTGCCGGAGCATGGCGTGATCACGGTGTTCGTGACGCTGCCCAACACCAAGATCGAGTTCATCCAGCCGCTCGGCGACGCCTCGCCGATCGCCAAATTCGTCGAACGCAATGCCGATGGCGGCATCCATCACATCTGCTACGACGTGCCCGACATCATCGCGGCGCGTGACAAGCTCATCAGCGAGGGCGCACGTGTGCTCGGCGACGGCGTGCCCAGGATCGGCGCCCACGGCAAGCCGGTGCTGTTCTTCCATCCCAAGGATTTTTCCGGCGCGCTCGTCGAAATCGAACAGGCTTGAATCCGGATGGCCTACAACATCTCAACGATGTTCGCGATCTACTTCGTGTTGTGGTGGGTCGTGCTGTTCGTCACGCTGCCGTTCGGCGTGCGCAGCCAGCACGAAGACGGTGAGGGCGCCCCCGGTACCGATCCCGGCGCGCCTGTTATGGCGCGGATGGGCCGCAAGCTGATCTGGACCACGATCATCTCGGCGGTCGTTTTCGCCATCGCGCTATGGGCCTATTATCAGGGTTTTTTCAATATCGAACGGTTGGCCAAGCTGATGGGGACGCCGTTCTAGAGCGTTTTCGAGCGAAGTGGATACCGGTTCGCGTGAAGAAAACGCGTCAAAACAGGAGTCTGGAGCTTCGATTCTGATTCTATTAGAACCGAAGCTCCAGGGTGGAGGGCACGACAATGCACCAATTGTTGCGCGGCGCGGGCTTGGCGTTACTTCTGCTGGCCTCGGCAGGTTCGGCGTCGGCGATGGATCCATCGGCGACGGAAGAAACCAATTGCCTGATGGCCTGCGACGCCAATCAGGCGAATTGCCACGCGCCCGGGCCGGCTTCGGTCCGTCAAAACCATTCCCGCGTCGAAACGGCTTCGCCCCGGGGCGCGCGCCAGACCCCCAAAATGTCCGCAGCCTACGAGGCGGCGCTCGCCCATTCGAAAGAGGCCAGGCGCTAGCCTGCCCGGAGAACAGCCATGACATTTCAACGCATCATGATCGCGCTCGTGGTCCTGCTCGCCGCCGGCCTCGCCGGGTCGTTCTACATGAACTGGAAGACGCTGAGCCAGCTACGCACCGTGAAGGCCTTCGTCGAGCAGGCCGTCTTTCCCGACGCGGTCGTGGCCTGCGAAAAAGCGCAGAGCTCGACCCCGTTCAAGTGGAACGGCGGCAAACAAACCGCGGCGATCGGCCTGAACGCGGTCAAACTGAACAAGGACACGATCATCGCAAGCTACACGCTGGTCGCCGACAGCGTCTATTGCGACTACGATCCGATCAAGAAGAAGGCCGATATCGGTTCGAACTTCCTGGAGCGGGAGTTCAACTAGGCGTCACTCATCGCCACGACGCCTTTGATCTCTTCCAATAAATTGCGCCATGCCGCATCGATCTCCGGCGTCCAGTCGGTGTCCAGAATCTCGCGCAAGGTTCCGGCGATGACGCCGAAGAACGCGATGAACAGATCGCGCGGCGTGCCGTAGGCGTCGTGCGAGGAAATCTCGCACTCGATCATGCGGAAGTGGCCGGTGCGCGGACCTGCGAAATCCAGCACCGCCTCGATCGTCAGGGCCAGCATCGAGCCCTTGACGAGTTCGCTGCCCTCGCTGCGGAACATGGATTTCGTTTCGGGGTGTTCGCGGTGCAGGCGCTCATACACCAGCGGCGTCAGATCGGCGCAGCGTTCGGCGGCGATCTCAAAGCTGCGTTCGATCGGATTGGAGGACGCGATCATGAGGGCGTGCGCGGTTCGGAGATTCTTCGAACGTTGTAGGGAAGAATGGATTGTCGAAAAAAAAGAGCAGGGCACAAAGCCCTGCTCGAAAATTGTGTCGACCCTTTTACCTCGAAAAATTAGGTTTGATCTTGATTTACGAGGCGACGCTGCTTGTGCGCGTCAGGGCTCCTCCCGAGACTTGGACCACCAGACTTCAACCTTTCGGTCAGCCTGAGCCCGAACGTGTAGACCATCTTTTTCAACTTGTCACCATTTTCAGCAACGATTGTTCAAAATTCCAGCAATCTGCGAAACGATTGGAATTTCACCACTATTCCTTGTGGCGCGGCGGCATTACCCGCACTGGGTAGCACGGTACGGGATGCCGGAAATCAGCCCTCCAATGGCTGGCAGGCCGTTGCGCAACACCCGCGAATAAACCGGGAACCTGATCTCGACTTCGGACTCTGAGGGTGATTAGGTCCCAAGACGGATGGGTTTGCGATGCGCAGGCGGCTGAAAAATTTCCTACCGATCGTCCTGATCGCCCTGGTGGTGCAGATTTTTGCACCCATCGGCGCGTGCTGGGCGGCCAGCATCGCGGCCTCCGACCCGCTCGCCGCCGCCGTGATCTGTCATGGCAACGCCAACGGCGCCACCGGACAGTCCGACCAGACCGGGCATCGCGCCCATGATGGCTGCTGTTCGGTCTGCAACGTGCTCCACACCGGGGCACCGGTCGATGTCCCGCAAACCGCTGAAGCCATCGCCTTCGAGCGCCAGCCATCCAGCGTCGTTTGGGTCGTATTCACGCCCGACCGCTTCGGCTCCCGCGCCGGCTCGCACGCACAAGCGCGCGCCCCTCCGTCGATTTCCTGACCTTTCGAACATCCGAACGATCGGTGCGGCCTCGGCTGCACTGATTGGTGCAGTTCAATAAGCCGGCCATCAGAGCCGGTGTCAGGATTATCCGATGCTCACTTATCGTGCGCTGGGTGGCGCGAGCCTGCTTGTGCTTGGCAGCGCGCTTTCCTTGCCTTCGAACACAAGCGCCCAAACCGCATTGCCGCCGGTGACGGTCGACGCGCCGCGTGCAACCACCGTAAAACCGGTGGTCCGGCGGCCGGGCGTTCGCGCGTCGGCGAGAACGCAGGCAAGGCCTACCGTCGTCATTGCCACGCCCGCGGCGTCGCAGGGCGCGCTGACGACGCCGAGCGAGGCGCGCGCGAACCTGTACCAGGCGCCCAACGGCCAGATCCAGACCACGGTCGATCGCAACCGGTTCGATAACCGGCCGTCGTTCTCGGCCGCCGACGTGTTGCGCGACAGCCCCGGCATTTCAGTGAAGCAGGGCAACGGGCCGCGCGATTTCGGTATCTCGATCCGCGGCTCCAATGCCCGCAATGGCTTCGGCATCCGCAATCTCGTGATCTTCGAGGACGGCTTTCCGGTCACGCAACCGGACGGGCTGTCCCGCAGCGACCTCATCGATCCGCGCGCCTATGGCGCCATCGACGTCATCCGCGGGCCGTCATCGGCGCTGTTCGGCAATTATGCGACCGGCGGTGCGCTCAATTTCCGCACCCGTGCGGGCGGCAGCATCGACGGCGTCGAATATGGCGTCGACGGCGGCAGTTTCGGTTACCTCAACAACTATCTCGCGGCGGGCAAGAAGGTCGGCAATTTCGAGGGCTCGTTGTTTGCCAGCGATGCGCGCGGCGACGGTTTTATTCAGAACAGCTGGTTCAACACCCAGACCGTGAACTTTTTGGGCACCTTGCAGGCGACGCCCGACGACCGTTTCACCGTCAAGTTCATCAACAATGAGTTGAGCACGCGATTGCCGATCCGGCTGTCGCTGAACCAGTATACCCAAAATCCGTTTCAGGCGGGCTGTGAAGCGGCCGGCGTCGCCGGCTGCGGATCGGTCTCGCTGTTCAACAACGGCTTCAACGGCGCGCGGAGCGCCGTCACGGCGGTGCAGGCCGGGCTCGGCCGCAACGATCGCCGGACCATCGTCGGCGGCCGCTGGGAGCACGATTTCGACAACGCCACGACCTGGCGCAACCAGTTCGTGTTCGACGACCGCAATATCAACCAGCCGACCGGCACCACCAGCGCGATCGGCGATTTTCCCTCGTACAATTACATGAGCGACGTCACCAGGCGCGGCGAAATCTTCGGGTTGGATTCCACCATTTATTTCGGCGCCTTCTACAACACGCTGGTCGCATCGAGCGACACCCGCAATGTGATGCCGGGCGGCAACGCAAGGCTCGGGCTGCTGCAGAGCAATACCTTCAGCGATACCTCGAATTATGGCGTTCGTGCCCGGCAGGAAC
>JBOHIT010000046.1:0-7526 GCA_050726155.1 Bradyrhizobium sp. | reverse complement strand
CAGGCTGCCGTAGATCGCGTCATAAAGATCTTCCGGCGCGCCCGTCGCGATGACGCTGCCGTCTTGCTGGCCGGCGGCGATCAGTTCGACCAGGGCTGTCCTGCGGTATTGCAGATAGCGCTCGTAGAAGATCTCCGCGGAGCCGGTCCTCGAAATACACTCCGAGATCACCGCGAGTTGCACCTTTCCGAACTCGCCCTGCAGCGCTTCGGCATAGGCCGAGGCGTGGCGTCGCAAACGGTTTGCCGGTGTGCCCGTCGTCGGCAGCGGCAGCATCAACGAGGCATGATGCAGGAACGCGTCGATCAAGAGCGCTTCGCGCGATGGCCACCATTTATAGATCGTCATCTTCGAGACGTTCGAATCCCGCGCCACCGCGTCGATGCTGGTGGCGGCGAGGCCCGTGGTCGCCATCAGCGTGTAGGCGCTTTGCAGGATGGCGTTGGTCGTCTCGGCGGAGCGGGGACGGCCGCGGCGGATTGCCGCCGTGCCGCCATCCGGTTCGCTCTTGCCCTTCGCCATGGTGCTGACTTCCCGATGCAGCGCGATCGCCGCTCCCGGTTACGCCTTGACGAAGGCGAGCAGGGTGCCGTTGCCGGCGGCCGGCGGCACGATCACGCCGCCACCGCTGCGAACGCCGGTGGCGCCGAGCGCCTTCTCGGCGGCTCCGACATCGGCCGCGATTACGAGGCCAGCGCCGCCGCGTTCGGGCAGGCCAGCCAGCGAAACCTCAGGATAACGCTTGCCGAGTTGATCCCTGGTCAGGAACACGAAGTCAGCGCGATCGGAGCCCGAAGGCACGGCGATGGCACCGTCCGCCTCGGTCTTCACGTCGCGATCGATCATGCGCGACATGTGCGCGGCGTCCTTGGACGGCTCGGGGGAGACGATCAGCACCTGCCGCAGGCGCTTGGCGCCATTGGCATGCTTCATCAGCTCGGGAATCCACACCGTCTCGCGGGTCTTGTGCTGGCAGGCGAAAATGCGTACGCCGCCCGGCGCTTCCGCGGTTGGCCACTGGAACGTCCGGAATTTTGCAGCCGAAATGGTGCCATCGGGCATCGTCACCGGCCGTTCGAAGTCGGTCGGTCCAACAGGCGGATAGCCGCGCGCGCGGATTTCTTCGGCGCCATCGGCGGAATCCACCGCGGTGAAGGCGATGCGTTCGATGCCTTCGCCGCGCATGTCCAGGAACGCCCGCGCCGGAGCATTATGTTCTGTCGGCGTCAGCACGCCGAGCAATTCCATATAGTCGGGGTCGAACATGATGGTGTAGTTGCCCGAACCCATGTGGGCGCTGTGGGTGCCGCGCGGCGACACCGTGAAACCGAGCCGCTTGTAATTTTCGGCGGCCTTGTCGAGATCCCCGACCATGACGACGGCGTGATCGATTCCGATGACGTTCTTGAGTGCCACTCTCTTATTTCCCCGGATTGATTTAGGGTATTAAGCTAGCCATTCGACCAGCCGCCCGCAAGAAAGGATCACGATGAATAGCGCCGAAGTCCGCTGGCCGCCTTCGCTGTGGGCCGCGGCGACGCCGCCCGGGCCTGATCTTCCGGAATTGATCGGCACCGAGCAGGCGGATGTCATCGTGATCGGCGCGGGCTTCACGGGGCTGTCGACGGCGCTGCATCTGCGCGAGGCCGGCGTTGATGTTGCGATCGTGGAAGCGGCGGAGCCGGGATGGGGCGCATCCGGGCGCAACAATGGTCAGGTGATCCCGACGCTGTCACGGCCCGATCCGGAAGACATCATCGCCAAACACGGCGCGGTCGGCGAGCGTTTCGTCGGCATGCTGCGCGACAGCGCGTCGACGTTGTTCGAGGTGGCGCGGCGCTACAACATCGAGGCCGAGCAGGAACAGGCCGGATGGGTTCAGCCGGTGCATTCGCCCGGCCGCATCAAGATCGCGGAACGTCGCGTGAACCAATGGTCGAAGTTCGGTGCGCCGGTCGAGCTGCTCTCGCGCGAGCAGGCGCGCGACATGACGGGTTCGGATGCGTGGTACGGCGGCTTCTGGAACAAGACCGGCGGCCACGTCAATCCGCTGGCGCTGGCGCGCGGGCTGGCGCATGTGGTGGTCGGCCTTGGCGCACGCCTCTATGCCCGCTCGCCAGCGGTGAGTTTTGAACGCCGCAACGACAAATGGGTGGTGAAGACCGAGAGAGGCGAAATCAGCGGTCGCGCGCTGGTGGTTGCGACCAACGCCTACAGCGGCGAGTTCTCGAAATCGCTGGTGCCTGACATGGCGCACGAGGTGATGCCGGTGTTGTCCTGGCAGATGTCGACGCAGCCGCTGTCCGACAATGTCCGCAAGACCATCATCCCCGGCCGGCAGGCGCTGTCGGATACGCATGGTGAGCTGTATTTCGCGCGCTACGACGCACGAAATCGCCTGATCACCGGCGGCGCCGTGCTCGGCCCCGGCAACAAGGTCGAACGGATCAAGGCAAGGGTGACGGAGCGCTTGCAGCGGCTGTGGCCGCAGATCGGCGACGTTTCCTTCGATTATGTCTGGAACGGCTATGTCGGGATGACGGCAGACTTTTTGCCGCGTATCCACCGCTTGGGGCCGAATGCCTATGGCTGGACCGGCTGCAACGGCCGCGCCGTGGCGCTGACGATTCCGCTGGGCAATGAATTGGCAAAGGCCGTCCGTGGTGTGCCGGAAAGCGAGCTGGCGTTGCCGTTCACGGATCCGGTTCCGTTCATGGCGCATGGTCTATTGCGTAAGATCGCGCCGTGGATGCTGCTGCTCTACCGGCGCCGCGACGCGCAGGAGTTGATGAAAGGCGATCGCTTCGAGTTGCTGCGCTGGGCGGAACATTTCCTCGCTTCGCGCCGTTCTAGCTGACGACAACAGCGTCGCGCTTGCGCGTGAAGTCGCCGCCGGGGATCGAAGCCAGCAACGCCTGCGTATAGGGGTGCTGCGGGTTGCCGAACACTTTGCCTGCGAGGCCTTGCTCCACCACCTCACCGTCCTTCATGACGGCGACAAGATCGCAGATTTGCGCAGCGACGCGCAGATCGTGCGTGATGAAGACGATGGAAAGGCCCAGCCGCTCACGGAGTTCGGCGAGCAGCTTCAATACCTGCGCCTGCACCGAGACATCGAGCGCGGAGACCGGTTCGTCCGCGACCAGCACAGCCGGCTTGAGCGCGAGCGCGCGTGCAAGCCCGATGCGCTGGCGCTGGCCGCCGGAGAACTCATGGGGAAACCGGTCGCCGGCGGAAGGATCGAGCCCGACCAGCGCGAACAATTCCCTGGCATCCGCAATCGCCTTGGCCCGCGGCGTGCCGTGTACGATCGGTCCCTGCGCCACCAGTTCGGCTGCCTTGCGGCGCGGATTGAGCGAGGCGAACGGATCCTGAAACACCATCTGGATATGACGCGTCTCGCGGCGAACGTTTTCTCGCGTCATCTGCGCCCAGTCGTTGCCCTCGAGCAGGATCGCGCCAGCGTCGGGATCGATCAGGCGCACGATGCAGCGCGCCAGCGTGGATTTGCCGGAACCGGATTCGCCGACAATGCCGAGCGTGGCACCCCGGGGCAGGACGAGCGAGACATTCTTGACCGCAGGCGTCACGCGTGCGCCGCGGCCGAGGAAGCCGCCGGTGCGATAGGTCTTCGACACATCCGAGATCGTCAGAATGTTCTCGGTCGATAGCGTACGCGGCGGCGGCGCCTTCAATGGCGGAACGGCGGCGATGAGCTGCCTGGTGTAGGCGTGTTTGGGATCGTTCAGCACGGTGTTGGCGGCGCCCTGTTCCACGATTGCGCCATGCTGCATCACCACGACGCGGTCGGCGATCTCGGCGACGACGCCGAAATCATGGGTAATGAACAGCACCGCGGCCTTGCGGCGCTGCTGCAGGTCGCGGATCAGCTTCAGGATCTGGGCCTGCGTCGTGACGTCGAGCGCGGTGGTCGGCTCATCGGCGATCAGGAGTTTTGGGTCGAGCGCCAAGGCCATCGCGATCATGGCGCGCTGTCGCTGACCGCCAGAGAGTTCGTGCGGGTAAGCCTTGGCAGCAACCCTGGGATCGGGGATCCGCACGTCGGCGAGCAAGGCCAAAACTCTTGCCCCGGTCTCGGCCTTCGAAAGATCAGTATGGATCGAGAACATCTCGCCGATCTGGTCGCCGATGGTGCGGAGCGGATTGAGCGCGGTCATCGGCTCCTGGAAGATCATTGCGATGCCGGCGCCGCGCACCTGGCGCATTTCGGTGACGCTGGCGGAGGCGAGGTCGCGTCCCTCGAACATCACCCGGCCGCCGTCGATCGTTACGTCGTTGGGCAGCAGGCGCATGATGGCGTTGGCCATCATCGACTTGCCGGAACCGGATTCGCCGACCACGCAGAGGATTTCGTCCGAGGCGATCGACAGCGACACGTCCGACAGCGCATGCGGCCGGTCCGCGCCGGCGGGCAGGCGCACGCCGAGATGCTCGATGGAGAGGACGGGGTTCTCCGGGGTCTCGCTCATCGGCTCTTCAGCCTCGGATTGAGCGCGTCGTTGAGGCCTTGACCCACCAGCGACACCGCCAGCACGGTGACGAGGATGGCGATGCCGGGGATCGCCGAGACGTACCACTGCACCCGCAGCACGTCGCGGCCGAGGCCGATGAGGTTGCCCCACGACGCCACGTTCGGATCCGATAGCCGAAGAAACGCCAGTGCACTTTCGAGCAGGATCGCCACCGCCATCACCACGCTGGCGTAGACGATGACCGGTGGCAGAGCATTGGGAAGGATTTCGCCGAGGATCAGTTGGATATCCTTCATGCCGAGCGTGCGGCCGGCCTGAACGAATTCGCGGTTGCGCAACGACAGGAATTCGGCGCGGGTGAGGCGCGCCGGCGCCGGCCAGGAGACCACGCCGACGGCGATGGTCACGGTGGTCAACGTCGAGCCGAACACGGCAACCAGGACCAGCAGCAGCACGAAATTCGGCAGCGTCTGGAACGCCTCGGTGACCCGCATCAGGACGGTGTCGACCCAGCCGCCATAATAGCCGGCGAAGGCGCCGACGAGGATACCGATCAGGATCGCTATCGCGGTCGCGACGCCGCCGATCAGCAGCGAGATTCGCGCGCCGTAGAGGATTTGGGCGGCGATGTCGCGGCCGGAATTGTCGGTGCCGAGCAAAAAGCGCGGGTTGGAGAACGGCCAGATCAGCGGGCGGCCGGCGAGGGCCAGCGGATCGCGCGGGTAGAACCAGCCGGCGCTGATCGCCATCGCGATCACGATCAGCAGCAACAGGAGGCCTGCGACCGCCGCAGGACTGCGGAAATAGCGTTTGACGGCGTCCATTGCGCTAACCCTCCGCCGAGATGCGCGGGTCCAGCCGCGCATAGAGGAGGTCGACGGCAAAGTTGACGACGATGACAAGGAGTGCCGAGACGAACACGATGCCGAGCAGCGTGTTGAGGTCGCGCTGCACCACCGATTCATAGGCGAGCCGTCCAAGGCCCGGCAACGAGAACACGCTTTCGACCACGACGGAGCCGCCGAGCATGGTGCCGGCTTGCAGGCCGATTAGCGTCACCATGGGGAGGAGGGCGTTGCGCAAGACGTGGCGCGTCACCACCCGGGTCTCGTCGAGGCCCTTGGCGCGCGCGGTGCGGACATAATCGAGGTTGAGCACCTCCAACATCGAGGCGCGCATGATGCGCAGGTATATCGCGAGGAAGATCAGTCCGAGCGTCAGCGTCGGCAGCACGAGATGTTGGGCGATGTCGATCGTGCGCCAGATGCCGGTCTGTACGGTGCCGATGTCCTCGAAGCCTCCCGGCGGCAGCCATTGCAGATAGACCGAGAACACCACAATCGCCATCAGCCCGAACCAGAACGAGGGCGTGGCATAGAACACGAGGCCGAGCGTCGAGATCAGCGTGTCCGGCCAGCGGTTGACGCCGCGCGCTGCGATCACGCCGAACAGCAGGCCAAAGAAGAACGCAAAGGACAATGAGGCCGTCATCAATAGAATGGTCGGCGGCAGGCGTTCGAGGATGACCGAGGCGACCGGCTTGCCATAAATCGAGGAGAAGCCGAGATCGAGCCGCACCAGGCGCCAGAGATAATTGCCGAGCTGGGCCGGGACCGACAGGTCGAGGCCGTAGAATTTGCGTAGCTCGCGCGCGGTCGCGGCATCGCCGCCGCCCATCTGCGCCATCATCGCATCGACGGTGTCGCCCGGCGCGAACTGCAGCAGCAGAAACACGCCGATCAGGATCAAAAACAGAGTCGGGATCGAGGCGGCGAGCCGCCGCCCCGCAAGGCTCAGGATGCGCATGAACCTATCTTGGCTGATAAGGCGTCAAGCGGAAAGCCAAAGATCGTGCCAGCTCGACGAGCCCCAGCGCGGCGTGTTGGAGTGGTTGCGCGCCTTGGCCGAGATCACGGTGACGAAGATCTGCTCGATCGGCATCCAGACCGGCAACTCCGTATTCACCTCCTTGACGAACCGGGCGTAGAGCGCCTTGCGCTTGGCCGGATCGACTTCGGTGGCGGCGTCGTCAATGGTCTTGTCGACGGCAGCATCCGTCCAATTCCACTGGTTGGTCCAGGGCGCGCCCTTGGGTTGGCCGGAGCGATACCAGACGGTGGTCGAGACCGCGGGATCATTGCGGTATTGATGCCAGCCGGTGGCGAGATCGAAGGCGTGCTCGTCATAGACCTGCTTGAGGAAGCCGCCGCCGTCGTTGCGCACGATCTCAACTGATATGCCGATCTCCTGCAGCGACTGTTGGATGAAGGTCGACCACAGCGAGATGTCCTCGCCCCACGGCGCCGGGAGCAGTTTCAATGAGAAGCGCGTGCCGCCGGCGCCGGCCTTGAGGCCGGCCTCGTCGAGCAGCGCCGCCGCCTTGGTCTTGTCGTAGGGATATTGCGGCGTGTTTGCCCCAGGATAGAAGTCCGTCGACGTCGAGGGGATCGGGCCGGTGCCGAGCTTGGCAAAGTCGCCGAGGAAATTGTCGATGAAGAATGGTACGTTGATCGCGTGCGCGATCGCGCGGCGGACCTTGATGTCGGACAGTTCCTTGCGACGGAAGTTGAACTCGATGGTGTTGGTGCGCGCGTTGCCCTCGTTGCCCTTGGTCGAGACGATGAAGCGCTTGTCCTTGCCGAGCCGCGCCATGTCCGAGATCGTCAGACCCGAGAACGGGCTGTAGTGCAGTTCACCGGCTTCCATTTGCGCTGCCGCCGCGGCGCGGTCGGTGATCACGCGCCAGACGATGCGATCGAGATAGGGCGCGTTGGGGCGCCAGTAGTCCGGATTGCGGTCGGCGATGACATATTGCCCGCGCTCATATTTGACGAATTTGAACGGGCCGGTGCCGACAGGTGCGAGGTTGGTCGGGTTCGGGCGGATGTCGCCGCTTTCATAAAGATGCTTGGCCGAGATGTAACCGAGGTCGGGCAGCGCGCGCAGCAGCAAATTGAGCGGCATCGGCCGCTCATATTTGAAGATCGCCGTCTGCGGGTCCGGCGTTTCGACGGCGGTAAGGAAGAGTTGCAG
>JBOHIT010000045.1:0-3227 GCA_050726155.1 Bradyrhizobium sp. | reverse complement strand
ATCGCGGCCTCAGAGTCGAGCAGGCCCTCGTCCATGTTGACGTCGATGATCTGGGCGCCGTTCTCGACCTGGTCGCGCGCCACCGCCAATGCGGCGGTGTAATCGCCGGCGGTGATCAGTTTACGGAATTTCGCCGAACCGGTGACGTTGGTGCGCTCGCCGACGTTCACAAACGGGATCGCGGGCGTCAGCTCAAACGGCTCGAGGCCGGACAGCCGCAGGCGCGGCTCAATCACGGGAACCATTCGGGGCTTGTGCGGGGCGACGGCCGCGGCAATCGCCTTGATGTGGTCCGGCGTGGTGCCGCAGCAGCCGCCGACGATGTTGACCAGGCCGGCCTGCGCGAACTCGCCGATCAGGCCTGCCATGAATTCCGGGCTCTCGTTATACTGGCCGAATTCGTTGGGCAGGCCGGCGTTCGGGTACGCGCACACCAGTGTATCGGCGACGCGGCCGATATCGGCGATATGGGCGCGCAGATCCTCGGCGCCGAGGGCGCAGTTGAAGCCGATGGTGGCGGGCTTGGCGTGCTTGACCGAATTCCAGAATGCTTCCGGCAATTGGCCCGAAAGCAGGCGGCCGGATTTGTCGGTGATGGTGCCCGAGATCATCACGGGCACGTCGATGCCACGTTGCTCGCAAATCTCGGAGATCGCGTAGAGCGCGGCCTTGGCGTTCAGGGTGTCAAAAATGGTTTCGACCAGCAGCAGGTCGGCGCCGCCGTCGAGCAACCCGTTGATCTGTTCGCCGTAGGACTTGCGCAGGTCGTCGAAGGTGACGGCGCGGTAGCCGGGGTTGGACACGTCAGGCGAGATCGAGGCGGTGCGGTTGGTCGGGCCGAGCGCGCCGGCGACGAAGCGCGGCTTGCCGTCTTCGGCCGTAACGCGCGCGGCAGCGTTGCGGCAGAGCCGGGCGCCGTCGCGGTTGAGCTCATAGGCCAGGTCCGACATGTCGTAGTCGGCCTGCGCGATCGAGGTCGAGGAGAAGGTGTTGGTCGCGACGATGTCGGCACCGGCGCGCAGATAGTCGGCGTGGATATCCTCGATCGCCTTCGGCTGCGTCAGGATCAGCAAATCATTGTTGCCGCGGACGTCGCGATGGAAATCCTTGAAACGCTCGCCGCGGAACGCGGCCTCGTCATATTGCAGGCCCTGGATCATGGTGCCCATGGCACCGTCGAGCACCAGGATACGTTCGCGGGCCGCCGCGAGCAGGGCGGTTCTTTTCAGGGACACGGGCACGGTCATCGATCAGGCAGCTTTCTGTGCGCCATTGGGACGGATGCCCAGCAAATGGCTGATCGCGAACACGAGGTCCGCGCGGTTCATGGTGTAGAAATGAAAAGTGTCGATGCCCTGCTTGGCGAGCTTCTGCACTTGCCCGGCGGCGACCGTGGCGGCGACGAGCTTGCGGGTCTCGGCGTCGTCATCGAGCCCTTCGAATTTGTCCGCGAGCCATGACGGTACGGTGGTGCCGGCGCGGGTCACGAAGTTGCGGGCTTGCTTGAAATTGTGCATCGGCATGATGCCGGGCACAACGGGGATGTTGATGCCGCGGGCGCGGACGCGATCGAGGTATCGGAGATAAAGGTCGTTATCGAAGAACACTTGCGTGATGGCGCGCGCCGCACCGGCGTCGACCTTGGCCTGCAGCGTGTCGATATCGGCGTCGAGATCGCGGCTCTCCGGATGCTTCTCCGGATAGGCCGAGACCGAAATCTCGAAATCGGGATAGCGCTTCTTGATGCCGGCGATCAGGTCGGGCGAGCTCTGGTAGCCGTCGGGATGCGGCTGGTAGGCGGTGCCGATGCCCGTGGTGGGATCGCCGCGCAGTGCCACGATGTGGCGGACGCCGATCTCGTGGTAGCGCGCGACCACGTCGTCGATCTCGCTTTTCGGTGCACCGACGCAGGTCAGATGCGCGGCCGGCGTCAGGTTGGTTTCCTTCAGGATGCGGGCGATGGTCGAGTGGGTTCGCTCCCGCGTCGATCCGCCGGCGCCGTAGGTCACCGACACGAAATTAGGGGTAAGCGGCGCCAGCCGGTTGATGGTTTCCCAGAGCGAGCGCTCCATCTCCTCGGTCTTCGGCGGGAAGAACTCAAAGGAGATTTTTGGCGATTGCAGTGCGCGGTGGCCGTCGGACGCGGTGGACTTCACTTCGGACATGGGCACTCACAAGCTCCACAGATGCGGACGGACATCAGGCCTGGCGGGCCGTCAGCTAAAATAAGCCAAATGGGATTAATCAAATAGCCCATCAAAGGTGGGAATCTGCCCAACTATGATAAAAACTATAGAAATTATGGATGCAAAATTCAATGAGTGGGCCATTCCGATTGCTCGTATATTTGAAGGAAAATGTGGAAATTGAAGGCATGAATCCAACAAATCGATCAAAATTGCTTCTGGCACCGAAGGTGGGCAAGGATGAAAATTGGTTCAAATGTCATACTTGGTCCCACTATTGCCGAAGCCGCAAGGCGTTGCCGTCCCCATCGGCGCGGGCCTGACCTGCACGTGCCGGGCCTTTGTGGCTCCCGCCTGTCGCACTAGTTTAGCGCCATGATCCCGCTTTCAGTCCTCGACCTTTCCGTCGTCACCACAGGCACCAAACCCGCTGCGGCGTTGCGCAACAGCATCGATCTGGCGCGCCATGTCGATGGGCTCGGCTATATCAGGTACTGGCTCGCCGAGCATCACAACCTCGCATCGGTCGCGAGCCCGGCGCCCGACCTGATGATCGGGCAGATCGCCGCGGTGACCAAAAACATCCGCGTCGGCTCCGGCGGCGTGATGCTGCCCAACCACGCGCCGCTGATGGTGGCCGAGCGCTTCAAGATGCTGGAGGCGCTGTTTCCGGGCCGCATCGATCTCGGCCTCGGCCGCGCGCCCGGCACCGACGGCGCAACGGCTTACGCGCTGCGCAGCCGGCTCGACAAACGCGAGGGCGATGACTTCCTCGAACGGCTGCATGAACTGACCCTGTGGGAGACCCGCGATTTCCCGGCCGGCCATCCCTACCACAATGTGGTGGCGATGCCGGACGATTCGCCGCTGCCACCGATCTGGCTGCTCGGCTCGAGCGACTACAGTTCGGAACTTGCAGCGCAAGTCGGCATGGGCTTCGCGTTCGCGCATCATTTTGCGTCCTATGACGCGGTCGAGGCGATGACGCATTACCGCGCGCGCTTCAAGCCGTCGGGCTGGCGCACCGCGCCGCACGGCATT
>JBOHIT010000044.1:0-2970 GCA_050726155.1 Bradyrhizobium sp. | reverse complement strand
CATCTGGCCGCCGTGCTGTCGATCTCGATCGGGCTGTTGAACCTGTTTCCGGTGCCGCTGCTCGATGGCGGTCACCTTTTGTTCTATGCGGTGGAGGCGATCCGAGGCCGCCCGCTGTCGCACCGGGCCCAGGAAGTGGGTTTCCGAATCGGGCTCGGTTTGGTGCTGATGTTGATGGTGTTTGCGACCTATAACGACATCCTGCATCTGGCGGCATCGTGAAGCGGCTTTTTTGTGACGTTGCCCATTGGCAACGTCTTGGAATGAAAATGGAATCGCGCGGCGATGTTCCGTTTGCCGCCTCGGGGAAATTGGCTACAAGACATGCAGAAAATGGGAATCTGCCGGTTCGCGGGGGTGCGGACCGGCATCGGAATGATAAGGGCGCGTTGCGCATGATGTTTGGAATGCGAGTGCGGGGGGGCTTGTTGGCCGCCTCGATCATGTTCGCCGTGCCAGTGGCCGCCGCGCTGGCGGCCGTGCTTGTGTCTGCGCCGGCTGCCGCCCAGACGGTGGCTTCGATCGGTGTGGAGGGCAACCGTCGCGTCGAAGTCGAGACCATTCGCTCCTATTTCAAGCCGGGACCCGGTGGCCGCCTCGGGCAGGCGCAGATCGACGACGGCCTCAAGGCGCTGATCGAGACCGGGCTGTTCCAGGACGTGCGCATCAACTCGGCCGGCGGTCGCATCGTGGTGGTCGTGGTCGAAAACCCCGTGATCGGGCGCATCGCCTTTGAGGGTAACAAGAAGGTCAAGGACGAGCAGCTTTCGGCGGAAATCCAGTCCAAGCCGCGGGGCACGCTGTCGCGCCCGATGGTCCAGTCGGACGCCCAGCGCATCGCCGAGATCTATCGCCGCTCGGGCCGCTATGACGTGCGCGTCAACCCCGAGATCATCGAGCAGCCGAACAACCGCGTCGACCTCGTCTTCACCATCACCGAGGGCGGCAAGACCGGCGTCAAGAACATCGAATTCATCGGCAACAGGTTCTATTCGTCCTACCGGCTGAAAGACGTCATCAAGACCCGCGAATCCAACCTGCTGAGCTTCCTCGGTGGCGCCGACGTCTACGATCCCGACCGGGTCGAGGCCGACCGCGACCTGATTCGCCGTTTCTATCTCAAGAACGGCTTTGCCGACGTGCAAGTGGTGGCCGCGCTGTCCGAATACGATCCGGAGCGCAAAGGCTTCCTGGTCACCTTCAAGATCGAGGAAGGCCAGCAGTATCGCGTCGCCTCCGTCGATTTCCAGACCAGCATCAGCACGCTGGATCCGAAAGCGTTGCGCGGCTTCTCGCGCGTCAATGTCGGCGCGCTTTACAACGCCGAGGCGCTCGAGAAATCCGTCGAGGAAATGCAGATCGAAGCCTCGCGGCGCGGCTATGCGTTCGCGATCGTGCGCCCGCGCGGCGACCGCAATTTCGAGGCGCACACCGTCTCGATCGTGTTCTCTATCGATGAAGGCCCGCGCACCTATATCGAGCGCATCAATGTCCGCGGCAACACGCGGACCCGCGACTACGTGATTCGCCGTGAATTCGACCTCTCGGAAGGCGACGCCTACAACCGCGCGCTGGTTGATCGCGCCGAGCGCCGGCTGAAGAATCTCGACTTCTTCAAGAGCGTGAAGATCGTCACCGAGCCCGGCTCGTCGACCGATCGCGTGATCCTGATCGTCGACCTGGAAGAAAAATCGACCGGCGATTTCTCGGTCTCGGGCGGCTATTCGACCACCGACGGTGCGCTCGCCGAGGTCAGCATTTCGGAACGCAACTTCCTCGGCCGCGGCCTGTACGCGAAGGCGGCGGTGACCTACGGCCAGTATGCGCGCGGCTATTCGCTGTCGTTCGTCGAACCCTATCTGCTCGACTACCGCGTCGCCCTCGGCCTCGACCTGTTCCAGCGCCAGCAGCTGGCCAACAGCTACATTGCCTACGGCACCAAGACGCTGGGCTTCAGCCCGCGGCTCGGCTTCACGCTGCGGGAAGATCTCGCGCTGCAACTGCGCTATTCGATCTACCAGCAGCAAATCCAGCTGCCGAACGCGCTGGCGAACTGCAACAACAACCCGAACAACGGATTGCTCGCCTTTAATCCGTCGCCGGCCTGGGTGAGTTTGAACGGGGCGCCCGCCGCCAATGCGCTGGGCGCGGTGGACTCCTCGGGCATTGGCCTGTGGTGCTACAGCGACGGCGAAGCATCGTTGCCGGTCCGCAAGGAGCTGCAGAGCGGCAAGACGCTGACCTCGTCGGTTGGCTATTCGCTGAACTACAACACGCTGGACAACAACAAGAACCCGACCGACGGCTTGCTGGTCGACTGGAAGCAGGATTTCGCCGGCGTCGGCGGCGACGTCTCCTACATCAAATCTGCGATCGATGCGAAGTACTACACGCCGCTGGTCGCCGACATCGTGGGCCTGATCCATCTCCAGGGCGGCATGCTCAACCAGGTCGGCAACAACACTCTGCGCATGCTCGATCACTTCCAGATGGGTCCGAACCTGGTCCGCGGTTTTGCGCCGAACGGCATCGGACCGCGCGATATCAACCCCTACGGGACGGGTGACGCGCTGGGCGGCACCAAATATTGGGGCGCGTCGGCGGAATTGCAGATGCCGTTCTGGTTCCTGCCGAAGGAAGTCGGGCTCAAGGGCTCGGTCTATGCGGATGCCGGTGGTTTGTTTGACTACAAGGGAACGACGGCGTGGGCGCAGACGGGCGAGGTCAACGTGCCCGGGTGCATCAAGCCAACCCAGTATCCGAACGCCAGCCCCGGCACCTGTCTCGGCTTGCAGTATGACGACGGCAACGTGGTCCGGACCTCGGTCGGTGTCGGCTTGATCTGGGCGTCGCCGTTCGGTCCGCTGCGCTTTGACTATGCGGGTCCGATCACCAAGGGTAAGTATGACCGCGTGCAGCAATTCAAGGTCGGCGGCGGCACATCGTTCTAAGCTCAGGTACCGGCCGGAC
>JBOHIT010000043.1:0-14090 GCA_050726155.1 Bradyrhizobium sp. | reverse complement strand
GCTCAAGGCCGGGACGACAGCGGGACTACAGCGGAGCTACTCCGCCGGCGCTTCCGCACCCGCCTGGCTTTGGCCGCGGCTGGCCAAAAATCCCAGCGCCAGCCCGCCGACCGCCAGGATCGGAATCAGCTTCTTGATGCCGATCGCGCGCACCACCTGGATTCCGGCGGCGACCAGCATCGGGTCGGCGAGCATGGTTTGCGCGGCGGATTTTGCCGTTTCCTTGACCCGCGTCTCGATTTGCCTCTTGCGCACCATGTACGAAATCGCCGCGATCATCGTGACCACGAAGAAGATGCCGGCGCCGGTCAGGCAGGCATAGACCGGGCCATATTTCTGCAGCACGAACACAAAGGCGGCCGCGCACAAAAACGAGGTGGTGACCAGCAAGGCGATCGCCGCCGCAGCCGCCAGCGAAGTCAGCCGCAACGCGGTGCCGGTCGAATCCTTGAAGTCATCGATCAGTCGCTGAAACATGGGCTCGCCTCGATCTGAAAAGAACATCGACAAAAGAAACGACCACGCGCCAGCGCCGCCATCGCGAGATGAAGTCCGGCTTGCCGGCGCGGGTCATCATCGGCGCCCGATCATCGACGCCACATGGCGCCGATCAGGAAACCCACGCCGAGTGCGAGGCCGACGGTCGCCAGCGGGCGCTGCGTGATCACGTCTTCCAGCGATTCCTCGATCGAAGACGCGGCGTCCTGCGCCGCATCCATCATGGCGCCGCCGCGCTCGGACATGTCGTCCATCGCCTGGTCGGCATTGGCGCGCGCCTGCTTGTAGCCGCGGCGCGCCTGCTTGGTGGCGGTGCCGGCAAAACTGTTGAGCGCATCGGTGATCTGGTCGGTGAGGGCTGCGATATCGTTTTTCACGGCGGTTACATCCTTTTCCAGGCGTTCGTAGGTCGCTTTATCCGTCAGGGTCTTTGCGGCTTCGCCATTCGTCATCGACATCAAAAGCTCCAGGAAATGTTACGAGCAATGTTCCAAGTTAGTGAGTTCAACTATCGAGGAAACGTTTGCCCGAAGCGGAAGTTCCGGACACGAAACCGCCGGTTCTCAGGGCAACTGCGGCGAATTGACCGGCATCAAATGCTCTTTGAGGATCAGCGCGACGATCAGGATCGGCGAGGCCAGGAAGGCGCCCATCGGTCCCCACAGCCAGGTCCAGAACGCCAGTGCGATGAACACGGCGAGCGCGTTGAGCTCGAGCCTGCGGCCGACGATCGTCGGCGTGACGAAATGGCCTTCGAGGAAGGTCATCCCGGCAAACAGCAGCGGTGCGATCAGTCCCGCGCTGATCGACGGGAACGCGACAATGCCGACCACGATCAGCACGACGAACATCGCGACCGGTCCGATGATCGGAATGAAGTTCAAGGTCGCCGCGAGCGCGCCGAGGCCTGCCGGATTGGGCATGCCAGTGACCGCGCAGATGATCCCGGTGGCGATGCCGACGCCGACATTGATCATCGTCACCATCAAGAGATAGCTGCCGAGATGCTCTTCGATCTCGTTGAGGATCCGCAGCGTCCGCAACCGCGCCGGCCGGTCGCCGAAATTCATCACCATGGCCCGGCGCAGATCCTTCCAGCTCGCGATGAACAGGATCAGGGTGGCGACGAACAGCAGGAACTCGGCGAAGGTCGGCGACAGGAATTCGAGCGTCGGCTGCACCCATTCGAATTTCGGCAAATGGAAGCTCGCCAGCGTGTCGGAACCGCCGAGCATGCTCTGCAGCTGCTGCCACAGCGCCAGCGGCCGGTCGAACACATGCAATTTTTCTTTCAGCTCGGCCCCCAGCTCGGGGAGCTTGCTGCTCCATTCCATTACCGGCGAGGCAATCAGGCCGACCATGAAGGCGACGCCGGTGCCGACCGCGGCCACGATCAGCACGGCCGCGACCGCGCGCGGAATACGGCGGCGCTCGAGAAAGCTCGCCGCCGGCGACAACATGGTGCCGACAATGAACGCCATCACGATGGGGAGAAAGAAGGCCTTGGCCGCGTAGAGCACGGCGACGACGCAGATGATCAGCAACGATACCAGCGAGAAGGCGACGATCTCGGCCCGGCTGATCATCGGCGGCAGTTCTACCGTGCTGTCGGGTACCGGTTTGCCTTCCGGCGCATGATTTTTTTGGCGTTCGCCAGGCGACGGCTTTCGCTCGGATTCCTTGCGCTCGGATGCCTTGCGGTCGTTCGGTGGCTTGTGATCGCCGTTTTTTTGCTCGTTCGGCGGCGCCGCCTTGCGTTCTTCGGGCGCCTTGCGTTCTTCGGGCAGCGGCTTGGGGGGCAAACGTTCTCCGGACAACGGACGCACAATGGTTCTCCCCGGCACGAGGCTGCGATGACACCGCAGCCGCGACGTCGCCTGCGAACCGAACTCTCAAGGCAGAACGACGTGCCTATGCAAAAGTTCCATCGCGGAAGCGTGAGCGGCCGCCGGGTTGACAGGAGGCTTATCGACACCCGTCGCAGGGAACTGCGCAGCCCCGGCTGCGTTGCCCGTACACAGCATCACCCGATGCGCATCCAGCGGGGCAGCCCCATGACCCAGTCCTCACATCGCCGACATCCGTCGCCCGTCACCCACGCGCTCGCCTTCGCCACCGCGTTGCTGCTGGCACCCTCGGTGTTCTCCAGCGCCGCGAGCGCGCAGACGCTGGGCTATGCGTCGACCCAGCCGAACGCGTTTCCGACCGATGAAGTGATGGTCGAGCCGACGGAAGGCGTCGTGCCGGAGCGGCTGCGCCGAGCCGTCGTCGCCTTCAACAGCAACGAGGCCCCCGGCACCATCGTGATCGATACCGGCAACACCGCGCTGTATTACGTGCTCGGCCAGGGCCGCGCTGTCCGTTATGGCGTCGGCGTCGGCCGCGAGGGTTTTACCTGGTCCGGCGTGCAGACCATCAGCCGCAAGGCGGAATGGCCGGATTGGCATCCGCCGGCCGAGATGATCGCGCGCCAGCCCTATTTGCCGCGCTTCATGGCCGGCGGTCCCGGTAATCCGCTCGGCGCGCGGGCGATGTATCTCGGCACCAGCCAATACCGCATCCACGGCACCAACGATCCCTCGACGATCGGCAAGTTCGTTTCCTCCGGCTGCATCCGCCTGACCAATGAGGACGTCAGCGATCTCTTCAGCCGCGTCGATGTCGGCACCAAGGTCGTGGTGCTGCCGAAGAGCGCGCCGCATATCGAGACGCGGACCAACATCAGCGTGCGCCCGGTGGCAGTGCCGGCGCGGCCGACGACGCTGCCCTCGGGGCGGCAGGCGATGAACCTGACGGCATCGCAGCTCAACTGAGCCGGCAACTGGTACAGGAGACGGCTATGGGTATGAGAAGGTCGGCAGCGTTGGGGGCGGCGGCATTGGTGTGCGCATCCGCGCTGGCCCCGGCGGCGCAGGCCCAGGATTTCTTCTCGGCCCTGTTCGGCGGCATGGGCCGGGCGCGGCAGCCCTATGTTTCGCTGCCGTTCGCCAATGATGACGCCGCGGTGCCGGTCCCGCGCGGCGAGTCGCGCCGCTATGGCGGCGGTGGCGGCCAGGCGTTTTGTGTGCGGACCTGTGACGGGCGTTATTTCCCGGTGACGGCGTCCGACAATGCGAGCCGCGCGGCGTCCTGTGACAGCTTCTGTCCGTCCAGCGAGACCAAGGTGTTTTACGGCAGTAACATCGACAGCGCGGCGGCTGAAAACGGAAAGCAATATTCCGAATTGCCGAACGCGTTCCGCTATCGCAACGAGCTGGTGGCGGGATGTACCTGTAACGGCAAGGACCAGATCGGGCTCGCGCCCGTCAAGGTCGAGAACGATCCGACCTTGCGCAAGGGCGACATCGTCGCCGGCGAGAACGGCCTGCTGGTCGCCGGCCGCAGCGCCGACAGACGCGGTGCCTCGCTGAACTTCTCACCCGCCTCGGACAAGCTGCGCGCGAAATACGAACGCGTGCCGGTGGTGGCGCGGGAGTGATGGATTAGGGACGCAACATTTTTACTTCTGTCATGGCCGGGCCTCGTCCCTGCCATTGGCGTGTCCAGCGGTGCAAAGGGGGAAAGCCACCTGCATCATTGAAGTTCCGAGTCCGGAACCCATCGTCTCCTGGCACGTTGTCGCAACGTAAACAGCGCATTTCCAGCCGAGGGGGCCACCATGCTTGTCAGTGTACTCGTCACGTTTCTCGTCGTTATCCTCGTCCTCTACCTCATCAACATGCTGCCGATCGACGGCCGCGCCAAGCAAATCTGCCGCGTCGTCGTCATCATCCTCGGCGTGATCTCGCTGCTGAGATATATCTCGGTGATCTAGCGAGCGCCCGAACGAAAAAAGCCCCGGCATTGCCGGGGCTTTTCCTTGCCTGCTGTAATTGATCGCGATCAGCCGGCCGCCTTGGCTTCGCGGCGGCGGGCGGTGAGGATGTACTCGGTGTAGCCGTTCGGCTGCTCGCGGCCCTTGAACACCAGATCGCACGCCGCCTTGAAGGCGATGCCGTCGAAGCCAGGCGCCATCGGCTTGTACAGCGCGTCGCCCTTGTTCTGGCCGTCGACCACGACCGCCATCCGCTTCAGCGATTCCATCACCTGATCCTTGGTGATGACGCCCTGATGCAGCCAGTTCGCCAGATGCTGGCTGGAGATGCGCAAGGTCGCGCGGTCTTCCATCAGGCCGACGTCGTGGATGTCTGGCACCTTGGAGCAGCCGACGCCCTGGTCGATCCAGCGCACGACATAGCCCAGAATACCCTGGCAGTTGTTGTCGATCTCCTGCTTCACGTCGTCGGGCGCCCAGTTCGACTGCGACACCGGAATGGTGAGGATGTCGGAAAGCTTGGCGCGCTGGCCGCCCTTGCTGAGTTCCTGTTGGCGGGCCTGCACGTTGATCTGGTGGTAATGCAGCGCGTGCAGCGTGGCGGCGGTCGGCGACGGCACCCAGGCGGTGGTGGCGCCGGCCCGCGGATGGCCGAGCTTCTGCGTCAGCATATCCGCCATCTTGTCCGGTGCGGCCCACATGCCCTTGCCGATCTGGGCATGGCCGGGCAGGCCGTCGATCAGGCCCATGTCGACGTTCCAGTCTTCATAGGCCTTGATCCAGGGCTGCGCCTTCATGTCGTTCTTGCGGATCATCGGGCCCGCTTCCATCGAGGTATGGATTTCGTCGCCGGTGCGGTCGAGGAAACCGGTATTGATGAAGCAGATGCGCTTCGACGCATTCTGGATGCAGGCCTTGAGGTTGACCGTGGTGCGGCGCTCCTCGTCCATGATGCCGACCTTCATGGTGTTTTCCGGCAGTGAAAGCATCTTCTCGACTTCGCCGAACAGCTCACACGTCAGCGCGACTTCGTCGGGGCCGTGCATCTTCGGCTTGACGATGTAGACCGAGCCGGTGCGGCTGTTCCTGGTCTTCGACGAGCCCTTGAGATCGTGGATCGCGAGCAGGCCGGCGACGGCCGCATCGAGCAGGCCTTCCGGAATTTCCTCGCCCTTTGCATCGAGCACGGCGTCGGTAAACATGTGATGGCCGACATTGCGCATCAGCAGCAGACTGCGCCCGTGCAGCGTCAGGTCCTTGCCGGCGGGCGTCTTGTAGACGCGGTCGGGATTGAGTGAGCGCTTGAGCGTCTTGCCGCCCTTGTCGAAATCGGCCGACAGCGTGCCGTCCATCAGGCCGAGCGTGTTGCGATAGACCAGCACCTTGTCCTCGGCATCGACGGCCGCGACGCTGTCTTCCATGTCGAGGATGGTGGAGACCGCCGATTCCAGGATCATGTCGGCGACCCCAGCCGAATCGTCCTTGCCGATGGTGCTGCTGCGATCGATCTTGAGCTCGATGTGCATGCCGTTGTTGACCAGCAGGATCGCGGAAGGATGCGCGGCATCGCCGAGGTAGCCGGCGAACTGTTCGGCCGACTTCAGCGCGGTGGAGTTGCCGTGCAGCTTGGCCGAGAGCTGGCCGGCGATGACGCTGTAGGAAGTCACGTCGGTGTGGCTGCCGGTCGCGAGTGGGGCGGCGGCGTCGAGGAAGGTTTTGGCCTTGGCGATCACCTTGTCGCCGCGCGCCTTGTTGTAGCCGCGGCCAGCCTCGCTCGGGTCGTGCGGGATCGCATCGGTGCCGTAAAAAGCATCATACAGGCTGCCCCAGCGGGCATTCGCGGCGTTCAGCGCATAGCGGGCGTTGGTCAGGGGCACGACGAGCTGCGGCCCGCAGATCTTGCCGATTTCTTCATCAACGTTGGATGTCTCGACCTTGTGGGTCGCCGGCTCCGGCAACAGATAGCCGATCTCCTTGAGGAAGGCCGTGTAGGCGTTCATGTCGAACGCCTTGCCCTTGTTGGCGCGGTGCCAGCCGTCGATCTTGGCCTGCAGCGCGTCGCGGACGGCGAGAAGCTCGCGGTTTTTCGGTCCCAATCTGGCGATGATGGCGGCGAGCCCGGCCCAGAATGCGTCGGGGGAAATCCCGGTTTTGGGGGTCGCCTCCCTGGCGATGAAGTCGAACAATTCGGGGGCGATCTTCAATCCGTGGGCATCGACACGATTCATGATGGGCTTTCTCGAATAGAAACAGCGTTTACGGGTGGCTTTCAGGGGTGAAAGCAGCAAAAAGCGCGCCAAAGGGCAGTTTTCAACTGCCTTTTAGCGCTAAAGCCGGGTCGATGAGAAGGCCCCAAAAGGCCTAGAGTTCCGTTCCGATGGAAATCGGAACGAAGCTCTAGATTCTTGATTTGACGCGTTTTCTTGACGCGAACCGGGGTCCACTTCGCGTGAAAACGCTCTAGATATTGGCCGCGAGGTCGACCAGTTCGTCGAACAAAATGCCGGTCTCGGCCAGCATCTGCGCGATCGCGTCGGTGGCATCGGCGACCGACCGGGTCGAGGTGTCGATCCGTAGTTCGCAATTGGCCGGCGGTTGATAGTCGTTGCCGATCCCGGTGAAGGATTGCAGCGTGCCGGCGCGCGCCTTGGCGTAGTGACCCTTGGGGTCGCGGCTCTCGCACACTTCGGCCGGGGTCGCGACGTAGATTTCGCGGAAGGCGGTGTCCGCAATCCGGCGCGCCGCGGCGCGATCATCGGCGGCGGGCGAAACGGCAGCGACGATGGCGATGTGTCCGTTGCGCGCAAGATGGGTCGCGACTTCGGCGAGACGGCGGATGTTTTCGGTGCGATCCTGCGGCGAAAATCCGAGATCGCCGTTGAGACCGGCGCGGAGCGTGTCGCCATCGAGCAAAATGGGTGAGCCGCCATCGCCGAACAGCCGTCGCTCCAGCGCGCGGGCCAACGTCGATTTTCCCGAACCCGGCAATCCCGTGAGCCAGATCACCGCACCGTTGTGGCGGTAGCGCGCCGAGCGTTCCTCGGGGCGCAACGCGGATTCCACCGGAACGATGTCGATCGGGACGGCGCGCTGTCCGGCGTCGACCGACAGCACGAGGCCACCGCCGGCGATGCGGCCGTTGACCTCGATCACCAGCCGTCCGGTGCGCGGATTGTCAGAATAGGGATCGGCGGCGACCGGCTGCGCCAGCGAGATGTCGATTTCGCCGACGTGGTTGCGTGCGATCGACTTGGTCTCGGCATTGGAGAGTTCGCCGGGATCGACCGCCTTCTCGATCGCGACCACCTGGGCGCGGCTCTCGCGGGTGCCGAGGCGGATCAACACCTGATCGCCCTTGGTGAGCGGCTTGTCGTGCAGCCAGAAAATCCGGGCGCGAATCCGCCGCGTGTCGCGCGGGGTTGCGCCGGCATGGGCGATGACATCGCCGCGCTCGATGAACAATTCGCGGTCGAGCGTGATGCCGACCGAACGGCCGGCGCCGTGGCTGCCGCCAAGCGGCGTCACCGGCCAGCTCTCGACCGACTTGATCTTCGCGATCTTGCCGGCGGGCATGATGACGATTTCATCGCCGGTGCTGAGGTGACCGGACTCGATGCGGCCGGCGACGATGCGGCGGTCGTCGAATTTGTAGATCGCCTGCACCGGCAGCCGCAGCGCCAACTGCTCCAGCGGCCGCGCCGGTTCGAGCGCATCGAGCGCCTCGACGACGTTCGGCCCCTGATACCAGCCGATCCGCGGCGTGCGTTCGGCAACACCGTCGCCGTCGCGCGCGGAAATCGGAATCACCGCCGTTGGCGTCACGCCGAGGCCGATCAGATGCGCCGAAATCTCGTCGCTGATCTCCTGGAAGCGCGCCGCGCTGAAATCGACCCGGTCCATCTTGTTGACGACGACCGCGACCTGCTTGATGCCGAGCAGATGCAGCAGGTAGCCGTGGCGGCGGGTCTGGTCGCGCACGCCTTCCAGCGCGTCGATGATCAGCACCGCACCGTCGGCCTGCGAGGCGCCGGTGATCATATTGCGGAGGAATTCAGCGTGGCCGGGCGCGTCGATCAGAACGACATCGCGCGACATGGTGCGGAAACGGATTTGCGTGGTGTCGATCGTGATGCCCTGGTCGCGCTCGGTCTGCAGCGCGTCGAGCAGGAACGACCACTCGAACGGCATGCCGCGCCGCGCACTGACGGCTTTCAGCATCTCCAGCTTGCCGTCAGGCAGGCTGCCGGTTTCGTGCAGCAGGCGGCCGACCAGCGTGGACTTGCCGTGATCGACATGGCCGACGATGACGATGCGAACCTGCGGCCGCGTGGTGCCGTTAGGGGTTGCCGAAACGCTTGTGGGGAGGATCATGTTCATCGCAGCACTCACCATGTCCGTCAGAGATAGCCGGCGACGCGCAGCCGCTCGAATGCATCTTCGGTTTCGTGATCGAGCGCGCGGCCCGCACGTTCCGGCACCTTGGTGCCGTCGAGTTCGGTCAGGATTTCATCGATGCTGGAAGCGGTCGACGCCACCGGATTGGTGATGTCCTGGTCGCCGAGCGAGCGATAGCGTTTGCCGTCTTTCGACAGATACAGCGGAATGATCGGGATGTTCTCGCGCTTGGTGTAGGCCCAGATGTCGGCCTCGGTCCAATGCAGGATCGGGTGGATGCGCAAATGCGCGCCTTGCGGCGGCGAGGCGTTGAAATGGTCCCAGAATTCCGGCGGCTGGTCGCGCACGTCCCATCCGCCTTCGATGCCGCGCGGCGAGAACACGCGCTCCTTGGCGCGGGTGGCTTCCTCATCGCGGCGAATGCCGGCGATCAGTCCGTCAAACCCGTATTTGGTGAGCGCCCATTTGAGGCCTTCGGTCTTGCGGGCGGCGGAACGCGCGGCCGGCGGCAACGTCGGATCGACGGCGTCGATCGGCGGGCAGGGCTCCACCTTGAGATCGAGATCCCATTCCTTTCCGAAGCGATCGCGGAACGCGTACATCTCCGGAAATTTCTTGCCGGTGTCGACATGCAGGGCCGGGAACGGCACGCGGCCGAAGAAGGCCTTGCGCGCCAGCCAGATCATGACGTTGGAATCCTTGCCCAGCGACCATAGCAGCGCCAGCTTCTTCAACCGCGCGAACGCCTCGCGCAGGATGTAGATGCTCTGCGCCTCGAGCTCGTCGAGGTGGTCCATCGAGGGCGGCGGCAGCCGGCCCTCGGCTAAAATCGAGGGTGGCGGCAGAGGCTGGCCGCCGAAAATTTTCGGCACGGATGATGCTTCGTTGAGGGTTGCGGGCTGCAACCCGCCGCCGCCGGATTCACTGTTGAGAAGATGCATCTCTGGGCCTTGGACTTAGGAGTGGAAAAATTCTAAAGTTGCACCGCAATAGAGAAGAAATAATTTTCTCTTTGGGGCCATTGCGCGAGACATAAATAGAAAATAATTTCAGTCAACCCCCGAGTTGGGGAAGCGAGTAACTGATGCGCTATCTGCCTGTGTTTCTGGATCTGCAAAGCGGCAAGGTGCTGCTCGTTGGAGCGGGCGACCTCGCACGCGCCAAATTGCGGCTGCTGGCGGCGGCCGGTGCGCAGGTCCGTTGGTTCGCGACCGATAGCCATCACGATGTCAGCGGGCTCGACGCCGGTGACGTCGCGCGGGTTGAGCTGGCCCAGGGCGATCCCCTTGCCGCTGATCTCGGCAGGGTCATCGCCATCCTCTGCGCCGGCGCCGGTGAAATCGGCGTTGCGATGTCGGCGCGCGCCAAGGCGGTCGGTCTGCCCGTCAATGTGATGGACGACCTCGTCCATTCGACTTTCATCTTTCCCGCCATCGTCGATCGCGGCGATGTCGTCGTTGCCGTCGGCACCGGCGAAACGTCGCCGGTCGTGGCGCGCCGCATGCGCGAACTGATCGAGGCTGTCCTGCCGGCGCGGATCGGCGATCTCGCGGGTTTCATCGGTGGCTTCCGCAAGGCGGTGCATGCCCGCATCCCCGAATTTGCGTTGCGCCGCCGCTTCTGGGAGCGCGTGATCGACGGGCCGATCGGCGCGCTGGTTCTGGCCGGGCGCAAGGACGAGGCCGCGAAGGAACTGCAAGCGATCGCGAACCCTTCCGCATTCGCGGATGCCAATGAACAGGGCAAGGCCGAGGGCCGGGTCACGTTGGTCGGCGCCGGACCGGGCGATCCCGATCTGCTCACCATCAAGGCGCTGCGCGCCCTGCAAGATGCCGATATCGTTTTCTACGACGAACTGGTGTCGCCGGAAATTCTCGATCGCATTCGCCGCGATGCCACCCGCATTCCGGTCGGTCGCCGCGTCGGCAAGCCCGGCATCGGCCAGGACGCCATCAACACATTGCTGATCGATGCCGCCAAATCGGGCCAGCGCGCGGTGCGTCTGAAGGGTGGCGATCCCTTCATCTTCGGCCGCGGCGGCGAGGAAATCGAAGTGTTGCGCGCGGCCGGCGTCGCCTATTCGGTGGTGCCCGGCATTACCGCAGGGTTGGGCGCCGCGGCGCAGTTCGAGGTGCCGCTGACCTATCGGCACGAGGCGCTGCGCATCACCTTCCTGACCGCGCACAAGGCCCGGGACGCCTGTAACGTCGACTGGTCGGTGCTGACAGACAAGAAGATGACCATCGTGGTCTACATGGGGATGACCGCGGCACCTTCGATCCGCGCCGGTCTGCTCGCCGCCGGACGCTTGCCGCAAACGCCGGTCGGCGTGTTCGCGCGGGTGACGCGGCCGGATGCGCAAGCCGTGGTCGGTACGCTCGAACATCTGCCCGCGCTGGTCGAAAAGATCGATGGCGGTCCCGCTGTCCTGATCATCGGCGACGTCGTTGCGCATTCCGCGCCGTGGCGTCTTGCTCGTTCAAACCTTGCCGATCCCAATCAAGTGATCACCCAACTGCTGGATGCTGCCGAATGACCTCTCCGCTCGAACAAAAGAAAATAAAGCTCGCCGGGCCTTCGATGGTCACCGCCAACCGTACCTGGGACGGCGTCGTGATCTATCGCACCCCGCAACAGGGCTGGTCGGCGAACCTGTCTGACGCCGCGATCGTGCGTACGTCAGATGAAGCACGAACACTGCTTGTTGAAGCCACCGCCGATGACGTTGGCGCGATCGGTGCCTATATCGCGCCGGTCGAGGTCGAGGATGGGGGCGAGATCAAGCCCGGCAATCTCCGCGAACATATCCGGTCGGAAGGTCTCACCATCGATCTTCCGGTTCCGGCGTAAGGCACACCAACATGTATGCATATGACGAACTTGACCGCACGCTGATCAACGAGCGCGTCTCTGAATTCCGCGACCAGGTGAAGCGCCGCCTTTCCGGCGAACTCACCGAGGACGAATTCAAGATGCTGCGCCTGCAGAATGGCGTCTATCTGCAGCTGCACGCCTACATGTTCCGCGTCGCCATTCCCTACGGCACGCTGTCGTCGAAGCAGTTGCGTGCGCTGGCCCGTGTCGGGCGCCGTTACGACCGCGGCTACGGCCATTTCACCACCAGGCAGAACATCCAGTTCAACTGGATCAAGCTCGCCGAATTGCCCGATGCGCTGGCAGACCTTGCCGAAGTCGGCATCCATGCGATGCAGACCTCCGGCAACAACATGCGCAACGTGACCTCGGACCAGTGGGCCGGCGTCGCGCCGGGCGAGGTCGAGGATCCCCGCATCTGGTCGGAAATCCTGCGCCAGCACACCACACTGCATCCGGAATTTTCGTTCCTGCCACGCAAGTTCAAGATCGCGATCACCGCGTCCGAGCACGACCGCGCCGCGATCAAGGTCCACGACATCGGCCTTCGCCTGTACAAGAACGCGGAAGGCGAGACCGGCTTCGAGGTGCTGGTCGGCGGCGGTCTCGGCCGCACCCCGTTCATCGCCAAAACGATAAAACCGTTCGTGCACGGCCGCGACATATTGAGCTACGTCGAGGCGATCCTGCGCGTCTACAATCAATACGGCCGCCGCGACAACATCTACAAGGCACGGATCAAGATCCTGGTGCATGAGCTCGGCATCGAGAAGTTCGCGCGTGAGGTCGAGGAGGAATGGAAGCAGATGGGCGACGTCGGCTTGACGCTCGACCATTCCGTCGTCGAGGAAGTGCGTTCGCGTTTCTCCTACCCGGCCTACGAGAAGCTGCCGCACATGCCGGACGAACTGAAACAGGCCGCGCATGATCCGCTGTTCGAGCGCTGGCGCAAGAATTCGGTGTTTCCGCACAAGGTGCAGGGCTATTCGATCGTGACGCTGTCGCTGAAGCCGGTGGGCGGTCCCCCGGGCGACGCCACCTCCGATCAGATGGACGCGGTCGCCGATCTCGCCGACAGATACTCGTTCGGCGAAATCCGCGTCGGCCATGAGCAGAACCTGGTGCTGCCGCATGTCGCCAAGCGTGACCTGCCGCAGCTGTGGAAGGCGCTCGACCGGATCGGGCTCGCCACGCCGAACATCAATCTGGTCACCGACATCATCGCCTGCCCCGGGCTGGACTATTGCTCGCTGGCCAATGCGCGTTCGATTCCAATCGCGCAGGAGCTGACGCAGCGCTTTTCCAACCATGACACGGCGGACTTGATCGGCCGGCTGCACATCAACATTTCCGGCTGCATCAACGCCTGCGGCCATCACCACGTCGGTCATATCGGCATTCTCGGCGTCGAGAAGAACGGCGAGGAATTCTACCAGATCACGATCGGCGGCCGCGCCGATGAGAACGCGCAGATGGGCACGCTGATCGGCCCGGCCGTTCCCTATGCGGAAGTCGCCGACGTGATCGAAGACATTGTCGAAGCCTATCTGGCACTGCGCGACCGCCCCGAGGAGTTGTTCGTGGATGCGGTGAAGCGCCTGGGTGTCGAGCCATTCAAGGAGCGGGTCTATGCCACTCGTTAAGCAGGGAAGAATCACCACCGATCTGTTCGTCCATATCGCCGACGGCGCCGAATTGCCGGGCGATGGCGCGATCCTGGTTCCGGCGGCGCGGTTTCTGGAGGATCCGGAAGCCCTCCTGAAGCGCGCCGGCAAGGTCGGCGTGATCTGGCCGAACAACCGCGACCTCGACGATCTCGTGCCCTATCTCGATCGTGTCGCCGCGGTCGCGCTGGTGTTTCCGAGCTTCCGCGACGGCCGCGCCTACAGCCAGGCCCGCCTGCTGCGCGAACGTCACGGCTATGACGGCGAATTGCGCGCCACCGGCCAGGTGTTGCGCGACCAGTTCGTGTTCATGTCGCGCGCCGGCTTCGACGCTTTCGAGGTGAAGAAGGACGCCGACGCCGACGCTTTCGCCGCGACCGTGAAGCGCTATTCGGTGTTTTACCAGCCGACCGGCGATGGCCGCGTCACCGCGCTGCATCGGCGGATGCAACTGCGTCATTCGGAGAGTGCCGGCCAGTGAGCGCGCTCGCACCCCAGGCCCTGACGGCACAAGCGACAGGCCCGTCGCGGGCAGAGGCGCTCGGCCGCGCGCTGCGCAGCGCGTCGCCCGCGGAAGTCATTGCAGCGGCGGTGCAGGCCGTCGGCCGCGACAAACTGGCAGTCGTTTCCTCGTTCGGCACGGAATCGGCCGCCTTGCTCAAGGTGATGGCGAATGTCGATCCCGCGATTCCCGTGGTCTTCCTCGACACCGGCTGGCTGTTCGAGGAGACGCTGGCCTATCGCGATACGCTGATCGCGACATTGGGCCTGCGCGACGTTCGTTCGATCAAGCCTTTGGAGCAGACGCTGTCGCGCGAGGATCCGGATCGCGAATTGTGGTTCTC
>JBOHIT010000042.1:0-21308 GCA_050726155.1 Bradyrhizobium sp. | reverse complement strand
CCGGAACGCCGCCGGCTCGACCGTCATCCGCAAGTAGCCCACGCCGCCCGCGACCGCGTGCTCGACCGCATGGTCGAGGACGGCGTGGTGTCGCAGGAGGACGCGGTGCAGGCGAGGGCGGTCGGCGTACCAAAGCTGCGCAAGCCGATGCCGATCCTGGCGCCGCAGTCCTCCGACGCCGCGATGGCGACGGTAACGGAAACGCCGGTCGTCAGGCTGACGCTGGACTCCAGCCTGCAGAAAACGCTGGAGGCACTGGCGCGCGACCGTGCGGTGGCGCAAGGACCGAACATTTCGGTCGCGATCATCGCGGTCGACAATGAGAGCGGCGACGTGCTGGCCCGCGTCGGCTCGTCGGATTATTTCGACGAACGCCGCGCCGGCCAGGTCGACATGACCCGCGCGGTGCGCTCGCCGGGATCGACGCTGAAGCCCTTTATCTACGGCCTCGCTTTCGAAGACGGCTTTGTGCATCCCGAGAGCCTGATCGACGACCGCCCCATCCGGTTTGGCTCCTATGCGCCGGAAAATTTCGACATGACGTTCCAGGGCACGGTGCCGGTGCGCAAGGCGCTGCAATTGTCCCTCAACGTGCCGGCGATCGCGCTGCTCGACCGCGTCGGCGCCAGCCGGCTGTCGTCGCGGCTGAAACAAGCCGGCGGCAATCTGGTGTTGCCGAAGGATGAAGCACCGGGCCTTGCAATGGGCCTGGGCGGTGTCGGCGTCACCTTGCAGGATCTGGCGCAGCTTTATGCGGGGCTGGCGCGGCTCGGCACCACCAAACCGCTGCGCGAAATCATGACGCCCAACGACGAGCGCGATCCGATGCGGCTGATGGATCAGGCTGCGGCCTGGCAGGTCGGCAACGTTCTGATCGGTACGCCGCCGCCGGAAAACGGCGTGCACAACCGGATCGCGTTCAAGACCGGCACCAGCTACGGTTATCGCGACGCCTGGTCGGTCGGCTTCGATGGTCGCATCACCATCGGCGTATGGGTCGGGCGCCCCGATGGCGCGCCGGTCGCAGGCCTGGTCGGCCGTATCGCCGCGGCGCCGATCCTGTTCGATGCCTTTGCTCGTACCGGGAAAATCCCGGCGGCGTTGCCGAAGCCGCCCAAGGGGGCACTGCTCGCGAGCAACGCCAAGCTTCCGGTGCCGCTGCGCCGATTCCGCCCAGTCGGTGAACTGGTCCGCACCGGCAGCGATCAGGCGCCGCGTATTCAGTTCCCGCTGAACGGCTCGCGGATCGACGTCGATCGTTCGAACAACGGACAGTTCTCGGCGATGCCGGTCAAGGTCGCCGGCGGCGTGCTGCCGCTCACGATGCTCGTGAACGGCATTTCGGTCGGTGAAATCGACAGCCGCCGTCAGCGCCTGGTCGACCCGCCCGGACCGGGCTTTGCGCGCCTCACGGTCATCGACGCGACCGGTGCCGCCGATACCGTCGTGATCCGGGTACAATGATCAGGACAATTTGACGGATCAGGGGGCCGGGGACAGCGGCGGATAGCGGGAACTGTGGTGTTGTTTGCAGTGCGGTTTCATCGTATGCGAACAAGATGGTTGAAACCGTGCAACCCCGGCGATTTGGAGCAGGCCAACAGTCTGTGAAACCTGCGAATTCCAGCCGCAGGCTGCTCGCCGCGTTTGACTTCGCGACCGCAAGCCATTTCCGCGCGATCGTCTTTCTGATGCTGTGCGCCATCGTGCTTTTCGTGCCCGGTTTCTTCACGATTCCGGCCATCGACCGCGATGAAGCGCGGTTTGCGCAGGCGACCAAGCAGATGGTCGAAAGCGGCGAATTCGTCGACATCCGCTTTCAGGACGACGTCCGCTACAAAAAGCCGGTCGGCATCTACTGGCTGCAGGCGGCCGTGGTCGAGACCGCCTCGACGCTCGGCGTGCCGCGGGCCCAGCTGCGCATCTGGCTCTATCGCGTGCCCTCCCTGGTCGGCGCCATCGGCGCGGTCTTGCTGACCTACTGGACGGCGCTGGCCTTCGTGACCCGGGGCGGGGCGGCCCTATCGGCGCTGCTGATGGGCAGCTGCGTGCTGCTCGGGGCCGAAGCGCGGCTTGCCAAGACCGACGCGATGCTGCTGCTGACAGTCATCGCCGCGATGGGGGCGATGGCGCGGATTTATCTGTCCTGGCAACGCGGCGAGGACCCGGCGCGCCCGCCCTGGACGGCGCCTGCGATTTTCTGGACCGCTCTGGCCGGCGGCATCCTGCTCAAGGGCCCGCTGATCCTGATGTTCGTGGGATTGACGATTTTGGCGCTGGCGATCCTCGACCGGTCGGCGGTGTGGCTGTGGCGCCTGCGCCCGGTCTGGGGCCTGATGTGGATGCTGGTGCTGGTGCTGCCGTGGTTCGTCGCGATCTTCTGGCGCGCCGGCGATGCGTTCTTTGCCAATTCGCTCGGCGGCGACATGCTGAGCAAGCTCGGGGCGCAGGAGTCGCATGGCGCACCGCCCGGCCTGTATCTACTGCTGTTCTGGGTGACGTTCTGGCCCGGCGCGCCGCTGGCGGGAATGGCGGCGCCCGCGGTGTGGCGGGCCCGGCGCGAGCCCGGCGCGCAATATCTGCTGGCGTGGCTGATCCCGTCCTGGATCGTCTTCGAACTCGTGCTGACCAAGCTTCCGCATTACGTGCTGCCGCTCTATCCGCCGATTGCCATCCTCACCGTCGGCGCACTGGAGCGCCGCGTGTTGTCGCGCTCGTGGCTGGTGCGCGGCGCGGCCTGGTGGTTTGTGATCCCGGCGATAACAGCCGTGATCGCGATCGTCGGCGCGATCAAGCTGACGCACCAGCCGGTGTTTCCGGCATGGCCGGTTTTGGCGGGGGCGATGATCTTCGGCCTGGTCGCCTGGTGGCTGTTCGAGGAAAGCCGTGCCGAGCGCTCGCTGCTGCACGCGGTGTTTGCCGCGATGTGTTTGGCGATCGCCGTCTACGGCATCGTGCTGCCGTCGCTGACGACGCTGTTTCCAAGCGCGGAAGTCGCACGCGCGCTGCGCAACGTCGTCTGTGTCGGTCCAAAGGCCGCCGCGGCCGGCTTCCACGAGCCAAGCCTGGTGTTCATGACCGGCACCGGTACGCTCTTGACCGACGGATCGGGCGCGGCGGATTTCCTCGGCCAGGGCACTTGCCGCTTCGCGCTGGTGGAATCGCGTTCGGAGCGCGGGTTTGTCCAGCGCGCCGAAGCGATCGGGCTGCGCTATAACGTGGCCAAGCGCATCGAGGGCTATAATATCTCGCAAGGCAAAGCGGTTTCGATCGCGATCTTCCGCTCCGAAGGTACCGAGTAAGATGGCAGCGCCCACCGGCATCGCCGAATCCCGCAATTACTTTTCGCGTTTGCTGGTGCTGAGCTGGCTTTCGCTGGCGCAGCTCGTACGGACGCCGTCGCATTCGCGGCGGGCCGAGGCGGCGCGCCGCGCGGCGCGTCATGCGCTCTTGCTTTCGGCCGGCCTTGGAGCCGCAATCATTGCGCTGATGTACGTGCTTGATGCGTGGGAGATCGCGCAGATGCCGAAGCGAGGCACGCCCTCGCTGTGGTGGATGCGCATCCTCACCGATTTCGGCAAGGATGAATATGTGCTGGCGGCGCTGGGCGTGCTGTTGATCGCGGTTGCGATCGTCGCGCCCGCCTTCAGGAGCGTTCAGCGTTCTCTGTTGCTCGGCCTCGGCACGCGCTTGCAGTTCTTGTTCTGCGCCGTGCTGGCGTCGACGCTGATCAGCGAACTGATCAAATGGGGCGTCGGCCGCGGCCGCCCGTTCGTCGGCGGCGAGGGCAACGTCTTCCATTTCTCGCACTTCGCGGGAACGCCGGCCTATTCGAGTTTCCCCTCGGGCCATGCGACCTGCGCCTTCGCGCTGGCCTTCGCCGTGTCGGCGTTGTGGCCCAAGGCACGGATCGCGATGCTCATCTATGCGCTCGTCATCTGCGCAACCCGCCTGGTGCTGCTGGCCCATCATCCAAGCGATGTGGTTGCAGGTGCGCTGGTTGGCGTGATCGGCGCGATGTTCGTGCGCTACTGGTTTGCGGCCCGGCGGTTGGGATTCGCGATCCACGGCGACGGCAGCATTGTGGCGCTGGTGGGGCCTTCATCGGGGCGCCTCAAAAGGGTTGCCGGGGGCGCGTTCGCCCCATAAAAGCGGACGCCGCGAAGCGCCTGACGGACCGGTTCCGGCTTTAGGCCAATGCAAGCCAGTTCCCCTTAATCCAGGCCAAGTTAGTCCAAGCCCGTTCAACCGATGAGTGCCGATTTGCCTTCTTCCGACCAAGCCGCGGTGGCCGTTTCCATCGTTGTGCCCGTGCGCAACGAGGCTGACAATGTCGCGCCGCTGATTGCGGAAATCACGGCTGCGCTGGACGGCCGCTGGGCCTACGAAATCATCTATGTCAATGACGGCTCGAGCGACGCCACCGCCGAGCGGCTCGCCGCATTGATGAAGGTGCACGGTCAACTCCGGCAGATCCGGCACGAGAAATCTTCCGGGCAATCGGCGGCGGTGCGCAGCGGCGTACGTGCGGCGCGCGGCGCCATCGTGGCGACGCTTGACGGCGACGGACAGAATAACCCGGCATTCCTGCCGGATCTGGTTTCGGCGGTCGAACGCGGCGGCGGCCGCGTTGGCCTTGCCGCCGGCCAACGGGTCGGACGCAAGGATACCGGTTTCAAGAAGCTGCAGTCGAAAATCGCCAATGGCGTGCGCAAGGCAATTCTCGGTGACGGTACCCGCGATACCGGCTGCGGGCTGAAAGCGTTTCCGCGCGAGGTGTTCCTGTCGATGCCCTATTTCGACGGGTTGCATCGTTTCCTGCCGGCGCTGGTGCGCCGCGAAGGTTTCGAAATCGCCTATGTCGATGTGATCGATCGTCCGCGCCATTCCGGCGTATCGAATTACGGCTTCTTTGACCGGCTATGGATCGGGATCATGGATCTGGCCGGCGTATGGTGGTTGATCCGCCGCAAGAAGCCCACGCCCGCCGTCACCGAGGTTTTCTGATGTTCATCCAGTTCGGGCAAGCGCTCGGCGATTATCTTTACGACGTCTTCGTCGCGAAATTCGACTTCTGGCTCGCGTTCGGGCTGGGCGCGCAATTGCTGTTCACGGCGCGCTTCCTGGTGCAGTGGATCTCGAGCGAGCGCGCCGGACGAAGCGTGGTGCCGATGGCGTTCTGGTTCTTCTCGATGGGCGGCGGGTTGATGACGCTGATCTACGGCATCGCCAAGCGCGAGCCCGTCATTATCATCGGTCAGGCGATGGCCACCGTCATCTACATCAGAAACATCATGCTGATCATCAAGCATCGCGGCAAGGCGTCGAAGACGCTGGACCGCTGATTCATCGGGACGCGCCGGCATCCTTGCGTACCAATGCCAGGAACGCACCGGCGGGCGATGCCAGCGTATCGTTCCGAACCGCGAGGTTTAGCTGGCCCTTCGGATTGTGTGGGCCCGCCAGCGGACGGAACGCGACTTCATCGAGACGCAGGCGCTGCATCGACGAAGGCACCACGGAAATTCCCATGCCGGCCGCCACCAGATTCAGGGTCGACACGATCTGCGGCGCCTCGTGGGCGATATCCGGACTGAACCCGCTGACGATACAGGCTGATATCACCGCGTCGTAAAGTCCGGCGCCGGCCGCGCGCGGATAACCGATGAACTTTTCATGCGCGAGCGACTTGAGCGTGAGCCCGCCCCGGCCCTTCGCAAGCGGGTGGCTGGCCGGAAGTGCGACGACCATTTGTTCCTCGACGAGCGGCACGACGCGGACGCCGGCGGGCTGGCCGACCGCGGTGCGGATGAAGGCCACATCGACCCGGCCGGCCTGCAGGCTTCCGATCAGACCGGGCGTGCTGTTCTGCTCGAACTGGATCTTGACCTGCGGATTGGCGCGCCGGAACGACCGGATCGCACGCGGTGGCAGCGGATGAAAGCACGCCGACGTCGTCAATCCGATGCGGATATCGCCTTGCTCGCCGCGTGCGACCCGAACCACGGTATCGACGGCGCGGTCGACACTGGCAAAGATCGAGGCCGCCTCGTTGCGCAGGGCCAGGCCTGCTTCCGTCAATTCGACGCCGCGCGGCTTGCGCCGGAACAGTTGCGCGCCGAGGCTCTTCTCAAACAGTTTTATCTGCTGGCTGAGCGGGGCCTGCTGAATGCCGAGCCGTGCGGCGGCGCGGGTGATGTGCAGTTCTTCGGCGATGACGAGAAAATAGCGGAGCAGGCGAAGGTCCATGAACGATATCCATCATGTGCCATATCCAGAATATATGGATCAACTTTATCCCATATATTGGATATACTGTCCAAGGGCTGCTATCTTCACGGCATGACTCACGGCCCGGATGCCCTTGTGCTCGATTTCGTGGAGTGGATCGCGGCCAGCCCGCGACGCTATTGCGATGTCATGGAGGCGTGGAAGACCAGCTGTCCGCGGCTGACCATCTGGGAGGACGCCATCGACCAGGGCCTAGTGCAGCGTTGCCGGATCGGCGGCGAGTTCTCGATCGAAGCGACCACGGCCGGCCGCGATCTGCTGGCGAAAACACGGAAGCAGCGCATTCAGGGCGGGCAGCATGCGCCAAACCCTCTATGACAAGATCTGGCGCGACCATCTGGTCGACGAAGCGCCTGACGGCACGTGCCTTCTCTATGTCGACCGGCATCTCGTGCACGAGGTGGACAGTCCGCAGGCGTTCGCAAGCCTGCGGCGCGCCGGCCTGCCGGTAAAGGCTCCCGGCAAGACGTTGCTGGTGGTCGATCACAACGTGCCTACGTCGGACCGCAGCAGCCCGAACCCGGATCCTGCGAGCGCGGCGCAGATCGCCTACTTCGCCGAGAATGCCGCGTTGTTCGGCCTCGAATATTACGATCAGTTCGACCGGCGGCAGGGCATCTGCCACGTGGTCGGTCCCGAGCAGGGCTTTACGTTGCCGGGCACGATGATCGTCTGCGGCGACAGCCACACCACGACCCACGGCGCCTTTGGCGCACTGGCCTATGGTATCGGCACGACAGAGGTCGAGCATGTGCTCGCAACCCAGACCCTGATCCAGCGCAAATCGCGCAACATACGCGTGGTCGTTGACGGCAAGCTGCCGCCCGACGCCTCCGCCAAGGACGTCATCCTCGCCGTGATCGGCGAGATCGGCGCTGCCGGCGGCATTGGTCACGCGCTGGAATTCTCTGGGAACGCGATCGACTCGCTGTCGATGGAAGGCCGCATGACCATCTGCAACATGTCGGTCGAGGCGGGAGCGCGGACCGGCATCATCGCGCCGGACGAAGCGACCTTCCGATATCTGAAGGGCCGGCCGAAATCTCCCACGGGCAAGATGTGGGACGACGCCATGCGCTATTGGGAAACGCTGTACTCCGACGATGGCGCCGAATTCGACCGCGAGGTCAGGCTCGACGTCAGCGCACTCGCGCCGCTCGTCACGTGGGGCACCAATCCGGAGCAGGTGATCCCGGTCACCGGCCGTGTCCCAAGACCGGCCGAGATCGCCGGCGAAGGCAAGCGCGCGGCCGCCGTGCGTTCGCTGGCCTATATGGGGCTGGAGGGTGGTGAGAGGATCGTCGATATCGCGCTCGATCGCGTCTTTATCGGCTCCTGCGCCAACGCGCGGATCGAGGATCTGCGCGAGGTCGCGCGTATGGTGGACGGCAAGACCGTGAACGCCAACTTGGCGGCGATGATCGTTCCCGGTTCCGGCCTGGTGAAGCAACAGGCCGAGGCTGAAGGCCTGCACGCCACCTTCATCAAGTCCGGCTTCGACTGGCGCGAACCCGGCTGCTCGATGTGCCTTGCGATGAATCCCGACAGGCTCCGGCCCGGCGAGCGCTGCGCCTCAACCTCGAGCCGTAATTTTGAAGGCCGTCAGGGCTATAAGGGGCGAACCCATTTGGTCTCGCCGGCGATGGCGGCTGCGGCTGCGATCGCTGGCAGGTTCGTCGATATTCGCCAATGGGTTTAGAGCGGGATGACGTTTCTTCGAAGCGTCATCCCGCTCTGTCTTTTTGTTTGAGCATGCTCTTTTCGGAAAACCGCTGCACACTTTTCCGGATCATGCTCTAGCGGGGGCGATTGATTATCGCGGCGTCGAGGGCGCAGCCCCATTCGGGATCGCAACCAGTTCATTCTCGGTCGAACGATACGCGGCCAGTTCGCCGGCGGCATCGAGCACGGGGTAGGCGACCGAGCAGATGTGCGAGTGGATGCGCCGGAGATCGCGCAGCACGTCGAGATGCAGCGAAGTGGTCTCGATGGTCTCGGGGCGGCCCTCGCGTAAGCGATCGAGGTGCCGCTCGGTGGCGGCAAGCTCGGTGTTGCGCAAGGCGGTCTTCTCGGCAAGAAGCTTGCGCGCCTCGTTGACGTCGCCCGACATGAAGACGCCGAACGCGATCCGCAGCGAATCCATCGTGCGCTTGTGGAACGCCGAGAGTTCTTCGGCGCCCTCGGGTGAGAACTGGAACCGGCGCTTGATCTTCTTGGTCGCAAGCTCGCTCAGGTTCTTGTCGATGATATCGCCGATATGCTCGAGGTTGATGGCAAAGGCAACGATCTCCATCGCCCGCTTGCCTTCACGCTCGTCGAGGCTGCCGCGGGTGAGCTTGGTGACATAGAGCTTGATCGCCTCGTCGAGGCTGTCGACACTGTTGTCCATCTGCGAGACCTGATCGACCAGCGCCCGGTCGTTGGTCATCATCGCCGCCATCACCTTGCGCAGCATGACTTCGACATGGTCGCCCATGTGCAGCGTCTCCCGCGCGGCGTCCGCCAGCGCCAGGGAGGGGGTCTCCAGCGCACTGTCGTCGAGATAACGCGGCCGCAACGGGTCGGTTTCCTGGACGCGTGTCGGCAGCAGCTTCTTCAACAGCCGGGCCACGCCGTCGAGCAGGCCTATGAAGACGATCGCCGTCGCGACGTTGAACGCGATATGGAACAGGGCGGTCGCCTTGGCCAAATCAGGCTGCCACGATTGCAGGACACCGGCGATCGGGTTCAGGAACGGCGCTACCAGCGCAACCCCGATCACCCGGTTGGCGAGATTGCCGAGCGGAAGCCGGTAGCTGGCCGGGTTGTCGCGGCGCGCGCCTTCGAAAATCGGGTTGATCGCGCTACCAAGATTGGCGCCGAGCACCAGTGCCAGCGCCGCTGCCGGCGTAATGAAATGCGCAAACGCCAGCGACATTACCAGCAGCACGCTGGCGACGCTGGAATGCACCACCCAGGTCACCACAGCGCCGAAGAATATGCAGAGCACGGGATCGCCGGTGATGGCGTTCATGAACACCCGCATGCCCGGCGCATTTTCAGCCGGCGCCAGCGTGTCGAGCAGGATATGCAGCGCCAGCAGCATCAGCCCGAGCCCGATCGAGACCCGGCCGATATCCTTGATGCGCGAGCGCGGCCCGCTGCGGAAGGCCACCAGGCCGATGATGAACAGGACGGGGGCGACGGCGGCGATGTTGAACGACAGGATTTGCACGATCAGCGTGGTGCCGACATTGGCGCCGAGCATGATGGCAAGCGCCGGCACCAGGCTGACCAGCCCTTCCGACGTAAACGAACTCGTGATCAGCGCGGTCGCGGTGCTGCTCTGGAGCAGGGCGGTCAAACCGAGGCCGGCTGCGAAGGCTGTGAAGCGGGTGTTCAGGCCCTTCGCCAGCAACAGGCGCAGGTCGGGGCCGAACGCACGCAGGATGCCGCTGTGAACCATGTGCAGGCCCCACAGCAGCAAGGCGACGCCACCCATCAGGTCGAGAAGGACCATGCTTCCCATGCTCGTCGGCTTTCCGCAAACTTGAGTCGAGGGGTCAGGCTATCGTCAAAAGCCCGCCGATCAACCCTTTAATTTACCGAAAATTGCTGGCGTGAGCGCTCGGAAGTCTACGTGCTGGCAGACGCGAAACGCCAGCGATCGACAGGACTGTCGATCCAGGATTGTCGCACCAAGGCGCGCGTTGGCGTGCACGTACGGTAAGCGGGGCTCAACAGCAATCGCTACATTTCGATTACAGTTCGATCGGTTCCGCTAGGCCAATTCCAACAATTCTTCTGTAAACGAGAGGGATCGTCGGATGAATCTTTTGAACAGGGCCAGGGGTCAAGATGTTAGCGAATCGCCGTCAAAGCGAACGTCGTGCGTGCAGAAACTTTGCGAAGATACAGTTCGGGACCGGCGCGTTGCCGCGCGACTGCATGATCACCGACGTCTCGGACGGCGGGGTCAAGATTATCGCCGAATATCCCGAGATTCCGTCGGAATTCACGGTGATTTTCTCAACCGGCCAACGGCCGCGCCAGTGCAAGCTGGCCTGGCGGATCGGCGTCGAACTCGGCGCCCAATTCGTCGATTGAAGCGAAAATACCGCGCATTTCGCCGAAATCGGCTGGTGCGATAGATTGGCGACCGCGTCGTGGTCGCCAGTTACCGCAATGTCGAGGGAACTTAACCCGAATTTAGGGTTAAGCTGTGAGCATTCTGGACAGTCGCCGACGCAGGTCCAGTAAATGTTCCAGAGATTGCTCCAACCATCTGAGTCCACGCGGTTTTTTGCGTTGACCGCTACAACCTTGATTCTGGCGTTGGGGCTTTGCAGCTGCCAGACGTCGCTGACTTCATCGCCTGACGTGACGGGGTCGCTTGGTGACAAGGCTGAAGCCAGCCGGTCCTCCGACGCGCGGCGTGACGTTGACCTTTACGCGGAGCGTTATCGCGCCAACCCGAAGGATGCGGACGCGGCCCTGCGCTATGGCAAGGCGTTGCGTGCGACGGGGCAGAAATCGCAAGCGGTCGCCGTGCTGGAGCAGGCGACCATCGCCAATTCCGACAACAAGGCGCTGCTCGCCGGCTATGGCCGCGCGCTGGCTGACAATGGCAATTTCCAGCAGGCCTTCGATGTGCTCGGCCGCGCCCACAGCCCCGACAATCCGGATTGGCGGATCCTGTCGGCGCAAGGCGCGTCGCTCGATCAGCTCGGCCGGTTTGAAGAAGCACGGCAGTATTATTCGAGCGCGCTGAAAATCAGGCCCGACGAACCGGCGGTGCTGTCCAATCTCGCTCTGTCCTACGTGCTGTCCAAGGACCTGCCGAAGGCGGAAGAGACGTTGCGCCGTGCCAATGGCCACGCCGGCAATGACCCTCGCGTGCGCGCCAATCTGGCGCTCGTGGTCGGTCTGCGCGGTAACATGGCCGAAGCTGAAAAGATCGCGAAGGCTGACCTTCCGCCGGAGGAGGGTGCTGCGAACGTCGCGCAGTTGAAACTGATGCTGTCGCGGAAAGAGAATGCCCGCGCGCAGATGGACAAGATGCCGGTGGCGGCGCCCGGACGTTGAGCGTTATCGAACGGGCGCAAGACCCTTCAGGTTAACCTGCGCCGTCCGTGATCGCCTGCATCTTACGAACGACCGCCGCCCGCACGCAGCTTGTTGATGATCGGCATGATCGGGGCCAGTAGCGAGCCGTGCGACTTCTTGGTCACGGCGTGGCCGGTGAGCCGTTGCGCCATCTGCAGAAACTTCAGGGTGGTGCGGTGGCCGGCGGAGATTTGTTGAATCATCTGGCCGTTATTGGCCGCCGTGCCGAACATCCTTGAATCGAACGGGATGGTTGCGATCGGCTGGCTCTCGATCGCCTTGGCGAATTCGCGCGCGGTGATTTCCGGGCGCTTGTGCATCCCGACCTGGTTGAGACAATAAAGCGGAGGCCGGTCGTTGGGCCGGGCGGCCTTCAGCACGCTCAACATGTTCTTGGCGTTGCGCATGTTGGCGAGATCAGGCTCGGCAACGATCAGAATATCGTCGGCGCCGACCAGCGCGCGCTTGGTCCATGCCGACCATTGGTGGGGAACGTCGAGCACGATGCATGGCGTGGTCATGCGCAGCGTATCGAAGATCGCATCGAAGGCGTCCGCGCCAAAATCGTAGACCTGTTCGAGCGTCGCAGGTGCCGCGAGCAGGCTGAGACGATCGGAACATTTGGCCAACAGGCGCTCCATCAGCGCGCTGTCGGGCCGGTCCTGCTGGAACACGGCGTTGGCGATGCCCTGGAGCGGGTCCTGGTTGTAGTCGAGGCCGGCGGTGCCGAACGCAAGGTCGAGGTCGATGACGACGGAATCCAGCGCCAGATCGCGGGCGATCGACCAGGCGATGTTGTGCGCGACCGTGGATGAACCGACGCCGCCCTTGGCGCCGACGACGGCGACGATGCGGCCGACGGCGACCGCTTCCGAGGACGAGAACAGGCTGCAGATCGTGCGCACCACGTCGAGCGGCGCGACCGGGCCAACGACGTAGTCGCTGATGCCGCGGCGTACCAGTTCGCGATAGGGCGTGACATCGCTGGCGCTGCCGATCACGACGACCCGGGTGCCGGCGTCGCAGACGGTGGCGAGTTCGTCGAGGCCGTCGAGCATGTCGCTGGAACCTTCGGTTTCCAGCATGATCACGTTCGGCGTTGGGGCCTTATGATAGGTGTCGATGGCGGCTGCGATGCCGCCCATATGAACCGATAAATGAACCTTGCCGAGGCGACGGTCTTCGCTGGCCGACCGCACCGTGGTGGCGGTGGCAACCGTGGCGCAAAACGCCTGTACCGATACGCGGGGCGCCGGCGAGATATAGGCGTCGGCGTCCGGCGTGTGGTCGTGCTCTTCTTCGGAGTCTTTTCGGGTCCGGCTGATCATTTGCCTGTATCGCTCAGTTTGGCTTTGTCGGATTCTGGGTAGACCGTCGTGGTCGAAGTCCCCTTGCGGTATTTCTCGAAGGCCGCATTGCGCCGCATCGTATAGGCGGGGGTCTCGGGCCGCGGCTGCTCGAGGTCCGCCGGGTTGTCGACCATGGCGGCGAGGTTGCGCTGGGTGGCGCAGCCAAAATTGTGGTACTGCCGGTTTTCATTGTAACCGGTGTCCTGAAGGTTCGGTCCGAGATCCTCCGGCCATAGACCGCAGGGCCCAGCCGTCGCCGAAATCTTCGGATAGCTCAGCTTGATGGTCGCAAGCGTCCTGACATCTTCCGGCTGGTACTGGCGCAGCATGATGGCGCTGGACGGTACGCCGCCTGCCGCCAGCACCGAACGGATTTCCCGATAGGTTGCCGACGCCGCGCGTGCATTGGGGGTATTGACCGGAACGTCGGCGATGACGGCGCCGGTACCTTCGCGGACCCAGGTCTGCGCCAATCCCGTCACGTCGTTGCGCTGCGGAGCGGACAGGCCGCCGCGGGCCTCACCGACGAACACGACGATCGAGCGGTTGCCTTCCTGGACAGCGATCGGATGGCGCAGGCGGTAATCGTTGGGAACGGTCGCAGTCACGATCTCTGTGGTCTGCTGGCAAGCCCCGACGGCTGCCGAAAGGCCTACGAGCGCACCGAGCAGCCGCCAACTGTGACGGCGATCGAGCTTGGTTTGGGTTGTCATCGTTCTGTCCCTCGTCCTCGTCAGCAGAGCTGCGCCGTATCAGTCAATGATGAAGCCGAAATTGCCCTCATAGGCGCCGACCGGCCCGACGCGGGCGGCGAGACCGTAGATCCGGTTGATGCGGGCCAGCAGCACCGATTGGGAATCGGACGCCGGTGCAAACCCGTCATCGGGGCGCGACAATTCCTTCTGGGCGACGGCGCGCACCACGTAGGGCGTGACGAGGACCATCAATTCGGTCTCGTTGTTGACGAAGTCCTGGCTGCGGAAGAGGGCGCCAAGGATCGGGATCTGGTTGGCGCCCGGCAATCCATTGACCGCCTGCTTGGTCTGCTGCTGGATCAGGCCGGCCATCGCCATTGAGCCGCCGGACGGGATTTCCAGCGTGGTCTCGGCGCGACGGGTCCGGATCGAGGGAATCGTCAGCGAAGAGCCGTTCTGGTTCAAGGTAATGGCCTGGTCGGTCGACAGTTCGGAGACCTCGGTCATCACCCGCAGGCTGATCCGTCCTTCGCTGAGCACGACCGGCGTGAAGTTCAGCGAGATGCCGAATTTCTTGTACATGATCTGGGTCGTGCAGACATGGGTGACCGGATCGCAGGAATAACCGGCAGGGATCGGAAATTCGCCTCCGGCGATGAAGGTCGCGGATTCGCCGGAGATCGCCGTCAGGTTCGGCTCGGCCAGCGTGCGTACGACGCCGGCGCTTTCCATCGCGCGCATGGTCGCGGTGACCGTGGGCAGGCCCTTGAGGACGCTTGAGGCGGAAAGACCATTCTCGGAGACCAGCGGGCGGCCGTAAGCGGTGAACGGATTGCTGTTGTTGAAGTTCACGACCGCGGTGCCGTAGTTCATGCTGGCGCTGAGATCGACACCCATCTGCTTGATGATGTCGCGCCGCACTTCGGAAACATTGACCTTCAGCATCACCTGGTCGCGGCCGCGGACGGCGATGGAGTTGACGACCTTTTCGGATCCGCCGACCAGCCGCGCGGCGAGGTCGCCGGCCTGCTGGGCTTCGATCGGGCTCGATACCGAACCGGTCAGGATCACGCCGTCGCCGACGCCGTCGATCTGGATTCCCGGCAGTGTGGCCCGCAGTGCCGCGCGCACGCCGTTGAGGTCACGCTTGACCGCAATGTCATAGGAGCCGACCTGCTGGCCATCCGCGTCGAAAAACACCACGTTGGTCTGGCCGACCGCGGAGCCGATGATGTAGGCGCGCTGCGCCGAGCGGATGACGGCGTTGGCGATCTTGGGATCGGCCACCAGCACATCCTTGACGTCGCGCGGCAAATCGACGACCACGGATTTGCCGACACCGAGCGCAAGAAAGCGCGTCCTGACTGATCCGCCGATGGCAGAAGTCGTTACTGGGTCGTTGGCGGAATCTTTCGACAGCTCCCTGGCCAGGTCCTTGTCGATCTCGGCCGCCACGACAGCCGCCAGCGGGCTGAGCGTCAGCGCGGCGATGGTCAACAACGCCCCGACCGCAGCCGTTCGCATCGCCGGTTGATTTGCCCCATTCTTCATACGCCGCGTCCTTTCGGTCACTTCTGTGCCGTCGCTTGGTTCGCGATGCCGTAGCGAACCATGTTGATGCTCGAGCCCCGCTTCGAAGCCTGTTCTTCGGGTGCGGCCTCGACGGTGTTGCCGTCGGTGATGCTGCGCAGCGCCAGCGCCAGCGTGCCGGACTGGCGCGCACGGGCCAGCGTCTCGGCCTGTTCGGGCTTCAGCTCGAGCGTGGCGGTCTTGCCGACGAGCGCGTTCATGCCCTCTTTTTCCTTGGGGGCCTGGTCGATCGCGAGCACGCGGATGTTGGTCAGGATGATTTCGGAATTGACGAGGTCGGTACCGCCCTTGTCCGGATTCTTGTCACGCCGCGAAAGAATCACATCGACACGGTCGTTCGGCAGGATGAAGCCGCCGGCGCCGGTCTCCGGCGTAATTTCGGTCGAGATGGCCCGGAAGCCGGTCGGCAGGATCGCGGCCATGAAGCCCGATCCCTGGGCCTTGACCAGCTTCTGTTCGCGGATCGGCTCACCGGCGATGAAGGGCGCACGCGCGATCGAGCCTGAAACCTCCTTGATGGCTTCGGCCCTGCCGGCGCGGCTGATCAGACTGCTGCTCGCGCTTGCGGCCGGCCAGCCCTGCCATTGCAGATGTTCGGGTTTCACCACCTGGCCGAGGCCGATGTCGGATTTGGCGACCAGTATCTCGGTGGTCGGCATCTGCGCAACGGTCGCGGCTGTGGTGGGTTTCTCATCAGACCCGCGGGCGAGATACGCCGCGATGCCGCCTGCACTGAGAGCGATGATCAGAACTACGATACGAGCAGTATTCATACGCGTTACTGTCTACTTTTACACTGGGCGCCATCATCCGTATGGCGTCGACGGCCGTCCCCACGAGGCATGACTACGGGGTCAATGGTATAAGGGAACTTGAGGGGTGAATGATTTGGTGCGGAGAACGGCGGGATTCATCGTCATGGTGAACGGGGGGTTAGTTCTGGCGCCCGCAAAATCCGGATTTGTACGGATGGGGCCGTCTCGCCGCGCGCCGATGATCCGTCGCCGTGCAGCGCAGATCATCGGCCGGGTTGATCTGGTGAAGTCGCGCCGCCGGCTGGCGGCTTCAACACCGCGGAGCCGCGGGCGCGATCGGCCTTGAGGTCAGCGGCATTGCCGAGGCCGAGTGCGACCGCGAGGTCGGATCGTCCAGCGTTCATTTCGTCGCGGTGCAGTAGAGGTGGCTGTCGAAGGAATTTTGCGGGTGGACGGGCCTTCGTTCGAAAAACGCAAGCGTTGGCGCCAGCAAAGACGTTTTGCCGCAGCCATGGCAGACTGCGAAAACACCGCCGGGCGGTGGGGTCGGGGCCGGGTTAGTTACCAACAGGACGCAGAAGTCGGCCGTCAACCCCTTGACCCGGCTCGCCAGTCGTTCTGTGATGCGACGCAACTACCAGTCGCCGCACGTTGAGGGGCCTGCCGCGACCTTCGATCCCTGACCGACCGTATTGCGCATCAAACTGCCGTTTGGATTGGCGCTTTTTTGGGCGGGGGATCATCGGGTTGGCCCAACCATGTTCGATGACGACAAAGCCAACGTTCCCGCACGACCCCTGAAAGGCCTTGCCCATGAAACGCGTCTCCCTGGTTCTCACCCTTGCTGTTGCCGCCGGTCTCTCGATCCAGGCCGCCTCAGCGCAAACCCTCAAGACGGTCAAGGATCGCGGTTTGCTATCCTGCGGCGTCGGCCAGGGACTTCCGGGCTTCTCGTCGCCCGATGACAAAGGGAACTGGACCGGGCTCGACGTCGACGTCTGCCGGGCGATTGCCGCCGCGATCTTCAACGATCCGAGCAAGGTCAAGTTCGTGCCGCTGTCGGCCAAGGACCGCTTCACGGCGCTGCAATCCGGCGAGATCGACGTGCTGTCGCGCAACACCACCTGGACGCTGTCGCGCGATACCTCGCTCGGCGCCAACTTCACCGGCGTGACCTATTATGACGGCCAGGGCTTCATGGTGAAGAAGTCGCTGAAGGTGAATTCCGCGCTGGAATTGAACAGCGCGTCGGTCTGCGTGCAGCAGGGCACCACCACCGAGCAGAATCTGGCCGACTACTTCAAGGGCAACAACATGAAGTACGAGGTGATCGCGTTCGGCACCAATGACGAAGCGGTCAAGGCCTACGAGTCCGGACGCTGTGACGTCTTCACCACCGACGTCTCCGGACTCTATTCCGATCGTTTGAAGCTCGCGAACCCGGCCGATCATGTCGTGCTTCCGGAAGTGATCTCGAAAGAGCCGCTCGGCCCGATGGTGCGCCATGGCGACGACCAGTGGTTCGACATCGTGAAGTGGACGCTTTACGCGCTGATCACCGCGGAAGAACTCGGCATTACCCAGAAGAACGCCGACGAGATGGCGAAATCGGACAAGCCCGAGATGAAACGCGTATTCGGCACCGACGGCAATCTCGGCGAACAGCTCGGCCTGACCAAGGATTGGGTCTCGCGGATCGTGAAGGCCGTCGGCAATTACGGCGAAACCTTCGATCGCAACGTCGGCGCCGGCTCCAAGCTCGGAATTGCCCGCGGCCTCAATGCGCTCTGGAGTAAGGGTGGCATCCAGTACGCACCGCCGATCCGCTGATCGCGGGCCTGAGGGCTGCAGCGATGGCCATCGAACCCCGACAACCACCGTCGCAGCTGCTTCCCAAGCTGCAGCGCGCGCTCGGCGGGAGCGCAGGCTGGAGCGGCTTCGTCATCCAGCTGCTCTTCGTCGCCGCGCTGGCCTGGATTGCCTACGAGATCGTCGCCAATGCCCGCGCCAACCTGCAGGCGCAGCGGATCACCGCGGGCTTCGGCTTCATGGCGAACACGGCAGGTTTTGACGTCAACCAATACCTGATTCCGTATTCAAACTCCGACCCCTATACGCGCGTCTTCCTCGTCGGGCTGCTCAATACGCTGCTGGTTTCCGTCATCGGCATCTTCTTTGCCACGGTGATCGGATTTCTGGTGGCGCTCGGCCGGTTGTCACCGAACTGGCTGTTGTCGCGCATTTCCGGCGGCTACGTCGAACTGATACGCAACCTGCCGCTGCTGTTTCAAATCCTGTTCTGGTATCTCGCGGTGCTCGCAGCACTGCCTAATCCCAGGCAGAGTGTCTCGATCTTCGACAGCTTCTTTCTCAACAACCGCGGATTGGTGATCCCAAAGCCGATCGGCGAGCCCGGTTTCGAGCCGTTCGTCTTCGCACTGTTGATTGCGATTGTCGCGGCGATCGTGCTGTGGCGCTATTCCCGCCGGCTGCTGTTTCAGAGCGGCAAAGTGATCAAGGTCTGGCCCTATGCGCTGGGCCTGATCGTCGGGCTGCCGCTGCTGGCGACGCTGATCTTTGGCCAGCCGGTGAAGTTTGAGGTACCGGCACTCAAGGGCTTCAATTTCGCCGGCGGCTCGCGGGTGATTCCGGAATTCGTGGCGCTGACGCTGGCGCTGTCGACCTACACCGCCGCCTTCATCGCCGAGATCGTGCGCGCCGGTATCCTGTCTGTTCACAAGGGGCAGATGGAAGCAGGCTCCTCGCTCGGGCTGCAACGCGGGTCGGTGCTGCGGTTGATCGTGATCCCGCAGGCATTGCGCGTGATCCTGCCGCCGCTGACCAACCAGTATTTGAACCTGACCAAGAACTCCACGCTGGCGGTGGCGATCGGCTATCCCGACCTGGTCTCGGTGTTTGCCGGCACGACGCTGAGCCAGACCGGGCAGGCGATCGAAATCATCGGCATCACCATGGGCGTCTACCTTTTGATCTCGCTGGTCACCAGTGCGATCATGAGTTTCTACGGTTGGCGTATTGGCCGGAGCATGGGCTGATGAGCGATATCACACCCTCCGTTTTCGTTCGCGAGGAGCTCGTCGGCGAGCGCCCCGCACCGATCAAGACCACCGGGTTTGTCGGCTTCCTGCGCACGCGGCTGTTCAATTCGCCGACCAACATCCTGATCACGATCGTCTGCGCGCTGTTGCTCTGGTTCATCGTGGTTCCCGCGGTGCGGTTCGTGCTGATCGACGCGGTCTGGACCGGCAGCGATCGCACGGCCTGTCTCGCCAAGAACGCCGGGGATGTGGTCGGTGCCTGCTGGCCGTTCATACAGGCGAAATTCACCCAGTTCATCTATGGCTTCTATCCCGAAGCGGAGCGCTGGCGGGTCAATTTGACCTTCTTCCTCGCCGCGGTCCTGCTGCTGCCGCTGTTGATTCCGCGCCTGCCGGCCAAGGGCCTCAACGCCGGACTGTTCTTCATCGCGTTGCCCGTCGTCGCTTTCTTCCTGCTGCACGGCGGCGGATTGGGTGGCCTCGGCGTCAGCTGGACGGCAGGGTTGTTGTCGGGATTCAACGACAGCATCGGCGACGGCGGGCGAAAGCTGGCGGCCGCGGGTGCGACCACGGCGGTGATCGGACCGCTGCTTTGGCTGCTCGGACAACTGATCGTGCTGGTGTCCACGATGGTTTCCTGGCTGCTGTTGCCGCTGACATGGCTGCGCGATCAGGTTCAGGCGTCCGCTCGTCCGCTGTGGGCGGATTTTGCGGTCACCACCATGATCGTCTCTGCCCTGGTGTTCTGGCTCGCGGGCGGCATCCGCGCCGGTTGGCGTCCCCTGATCACCTGCCTTTCGATCTTCGCCGGCATCGGCATCGTCATCCTGGTCATGGGGCTCGACCGCGGCGGCTTCCCGGTGGTCGATACACGGCTGTGGGGCGGCTTGCTGGTGACGCTCGTGGTGGCGGTCACCGGCATCGTCGCGTCGATGCCGGTCGGCGTTGCGCTCGCGCTCGGGCGGCGCTCGACCATTCCGCTGATCCGGATTTTCTCGATTACCTTTATCGAGTTCTGGCGTGGCGTTCCGCTGATCACGGTGCTGTTCTTCGCCACCTATATGTTGCCGTTGTTCGTGCCGACCGGTTTCACCATCGACGGACTGGTGCGCGCCCTGATCGGGATCGCGCTGTTTACCGGCGCCTACCAGGCCGAAAACATCCGCGGCGGTCTCGCGGCGATCCCGCGCGGGCAGGGCGAAGCCGCGAGCGCGCTCGGCCTGTCCTGGGCCAAGACCACCGGGCTGATCGTGATGCCGCAGGCGTTGCGACACGTCATCCCGAGCTTGGTCAACAGTTTCATCGGCCTGTTCAAGGACACCTCGCTGGTTTCGATCGTCGCCCTGTTCGATCTCCTGGGATCGTTGCGCGCATCATTTTCCGATCCAAACTGGGCGACGCCCACCACCTTGTTCACCGGTTTTGCCTTTACCGGGATCATCTACTTCGTCTTCTGCTTTGGCATGTCGCGCTATTCGCTGTTCGTCGAGAACAGGCTGAACGCGCATCGCCGCAACTGAGTAAATGAGCATGAGCACAGACCAGATCGTCGGCATCAAGGCCCTCAACAAATGGTACGGGGACTTTCACGTCCTGCGCGACATCAACCTTGGCGTCGCCAAGGGCGAGCGCATCGTGATCTGCGGCCCTTCCGGCTCCGGAAAATCGACCCTGATCCGTTGCATCAATGCGCTGGAGGAATTCCAGGAAGGCGAGATCGTCGTCGAGGGCATCGAGCTTGGACCGAACCTGCGGCGGGTCGATGAAGTCCGGCGCGAAGTCGGCATGGTGTTTCAGAGTTTCAACCTGTTTCCGCATCTGACCGTGCTGGAGAATTGCACGCTGGCGCCGATCTGGGTGCGCAATATCCCGAAGAAGGACGCCGAGGCGACCGCGATGAAATATCTGGAGCGGGTCAAGATTCCGCACCAGGCCAACAAATATCCCGGCCAGATGTCAGGCGGTCAGCAGCAGCGCGTCGCGATCGCGCGCGCGCTCACGATGAATCCCAAGGTCATGCTGTTCGACGAGCCGACCTCGGCGCTCGATCCGGAAATGGTCAAGGAAGTGCTCGACACTATGGTCGACCTTGCCAATGAAGGCATGACCATGCTGGTCGTGACCCACGAAATGGGGTTCGCGCGCGAAGTTGCCAACCGCGTCGTGTTCATGGACGCCGGCCAGGTGATCGAGTCCAACACGCCCGAGGAATTCTTCGCCAATCCGCAGCACGCGCGGACCAAGCTGTTCCTCAGCCAGATTTTGCGGTGAGAATTATTCCTCGTCATGGCCGGGCATGACGAGCAGGGATGAGGTCCGCAGCTGCGGTTCGCTCACACCTTTTCGAACGGCACTTCGATCTGGCTGCGTTTCTCCAGCCAGGCCGGCACCGGCAGGTTTTTCGAGCGCATGAACGCCGGGTTGAACAGCTTCGACTGATAGCGGTTTCCGGAATCGCACAGGATGGTCACGATGGTATGGCCC
>JBOHIT010000041.1:0-13298 GCA_050726155.1 Bradyrhizobium sp. | reverse complement strand
GCTGAAGAAAACCAGCAGATCAGGAAACGGAATCAAGGTTGAGGCCCAAACTGCCGTCCATTTTCGATGTAGGAGTGGCTCGCCCAATCGGCGCGCTTGAGGCTCTACGGCTCAGCTTGAGCATGCTGGTCCGGCTTGCGCAGCGCGCCGGGCTGCGGCCCGGGATCAAGTTACGGAAGGCCGCATAACGACCGAGCCAAGCCCAGTCGAACATCAGGGGCAAACCACGCCCTTACCTTGCAAGGCGGCCGCCCTCAGTATGGTGCGCTCGGAGGGACTCGAACCCCCACGATTTTACTCACTGCCACCTCAAGGCAGCGCGTCTACCAATTCCGCCACGAGCGCTTGGGATACCGGCTGGAAGGATACGGCCTGCCGGATCAACGGCGCCGATGTAACAAATCAGAGATGGAGGGACAAGGCGGTTTTGCGACCGAATTAACTACCTAACACCCGGCAATTTCGGCAGCATTTGCTTGACTTCGACCGCAATCCGGTTGCGATCGACCAGCACGACGCCGGAAGCCACGGGAAGATTATTGGCGAGGATCTTGACCTCGTCCGCCTCGGTGGCGTCCAGTTCGATGATGGCGCCGCGGGACAGCCGCATGACCTGGTGGATGGGCATGGTGGTGGTGCCGAGCACCACCATGAGATCGACGCTGACTTTATCGAGGGTGGTCACTTCGAAACCGCCAAACTTGGACTAGATTCTTGGACTAAATGGTCTGGTTTCAGCTTGACCACGTTATGGTTAGCCAATGGTTAATGACCGCCAAAGCCTTGATTTGACGACGTTCGCGCACACCTCGGGCAGCGAGGTGGAATGGCGGATTTCGGACGCGCCGATCCCCTATCCCGACGCCGTGGCCGAAATGGAGGCCCGGGTTGCCGATATCGCGGCCCAAAAGGCGCCCGAGCTGGTCTGGCTGCTGGAACATCCCCCGCTCTACACCTCGGGCACCAGCGGCAAGGCCGGCGACCTGCTCGACCCCCGCTTTCCGATGTTCGAAACCGGGCGTGGCGGGCAGCTCACCTATCACGGCCCGGGCCAGCGGGTGGCTTATGTGATGCTCGATTTGAAGCGGAGGCGGCCCGACGTCCGCGCCTTCGTCGCTGGCCTGGAAGAATGGATCATCCGCACGCTTGCCGCCTTCAACGTGCGCGGCGAACGGCGCGAGGACCGTGTCGGGGTCTGGGTCAACAGGCCGGACAAGGGACCGGGGCACGAAGACAAGATTGCGGCGATCGGCGTGCGGCTGCGACGCTGGGTGTCGTTCCACGGCATCGCCATCAATGTCGAGCCGGACCTGTCGCATTTTGCCGCGATCGTCCCTTGCGGGGTCGTCGATGCCAGATACGGCGTCACCTCGCTGGTCGATCTCGGCCTTCCCGTGACCATGGAAGACATCGACGTCGCGCTCCGGCAGGCCTTTGAGGACGTGTTCGGCGGCACCAAGGCCCGCCTGCCGGAAGCGACTATCTAGAAGGGTTAGGCCGCCGCCTGCTGCTGCGGCGGCACCTCGAGCTTGCCGGCGATATAACGGCGCTCCTGTGTCAAGCCGCCAAAGCCATAGGCATCGCCCTTCACCTCGTCGACATGCGCGTAGCTCTCCTCGTGCAGCGGCCCGAGCAATTCGCCCATGCGCTGGAACAATGCGGCGAGATAGGCGGCCTTCTCGTCCTTGGTGTTGGTGCCCTCGCTGACGTGAACGTCGAGCCAGAAGCTGGCGAGGCTCTGTTCGGCCAGCGACTTGCCGCCAGCAAACCAGTCGGCCGCGTCGACCGACTTCACGATGATGGCGGTGACCTTGGGATCCTTGCGCAGGATCCGCGCGGTGAGATCGCTGACGGCAGTGGCGATCTCGGCCTTCAGTGAAGGCGCCTTGCGGAAGCTCGAATAGGTGACGGTAATCAGCGGCATGGTGGTTCTCCCTGGGGTTGGATGTCGTTCGCTGGCGTTCCCCATACCTAGACTTGTCAGCATCATTTTGGTATCTTATCTCTGTTCATAACAGTGATAACAATCGGTGATGATACTGTGAGTACGCTGGATATCGATACCGTGCAGGCCTTCCTGCTGGTCGCCGAACTGCAGAGTTTCACCCGCGCTGCCGAGGCGCTCGGGACGACGCAAGCCGCGATCAGCCTGAAGCTGCAGCGGCTGGAAGGCGTTCTCGGCAAACGGCTGGTCGAACGCTCGCCACGCGCGGTGACGCTCACCGCCGATGGTTCCGCGTTCCTGCATCATGCACGCGCGTTGATGGAGGCGCATGACCGTGCGCTGTCAGGCGAAAAGCCGGCGCGGCAGCGATTGTCGCTCGGGATCAGCGATCACGCCGCGGGTGCTGAACTGGTGCCGCTGCTGGAGCGGCTGCATGCGATGTCGTCGCAGCTGTCGCTATCGGTCACGATCGGCTTTTCGCGCGCCATGCTGGATGCCTATGATTCCGGCGAACTCGACGCCGTCGTGGTGCGGCAGGAGGGCAGCCGGCGCGGCGGCGAAAAACTGACCGAGGACGAATTCGGCTGGTTCGCCTCGCCGCGCTTCGTCTGGCCCCGCGGCGACGCGCTGCAACTGGCGACGCTGGCGCCGCCCTGCGGCGTGCGCGCGATCGCCGTTCGCGCGCTCGACAAGGCCGGCATTGCCTGGAGCGAGGCCTTTGTCGGCGGCGGCCTCACCGCCGTGGTCGCGGCCGCCCAGGCAGGCCTTGCGGTCGCGCCGATGGCTCGCCGGATCGCACCGGCGGGGCTGATCGACATCGGGATAGCCGAGAGACTGCCAGCACTTGGTACATCGAAGGTGATGTTACACTCGAAGGTGAGCGATCCCGCCAAACTCGCCGCGCTGCGGACACTGGCGGCAACGTTTCGCAGCGTGGTCGGGGCAGCGTGAGCTAGTTCCCGAGCGTCGGCGCGATACGCCGCTTCCACAGGTTCCAGACGCGATCGCCTAATCTTGTGCGCGTGCAAACTGTGCCAGGCTGGTCCTGATCACGAGGTGATGAAAGGGCCTGATCACGTTGAGATAAATAAGGCCGAAGGCATTGTGGGAGTGCACGACGGTTGTCGCAATGAGCTGCGTGCCGGTTGGAGAATTGCGACGGAGCAGCGATAGTCGGAAGTTCAGGTGTCGATCATCCTCACCCAGCACAATCTCGTCGTTGCTTTCCCATTGCACCGGGAAGAAGTCCACGCGTTCGTTGTCGGCCCTGGATCCTCGGACCTCGCTGGAGGTTTTGACGCCAAAGGGCGTCACCATGGCGTCGCGCACCGCGACCAGCGCCTTGATCCACGCGGGCGGATTGCCGACCGTCCGGGTCGCCAGCACGCGCATGCTGTACTGTTTCGATGAACTCAAATCGATGCTGTAGCTATCGAGCAGGCTGGCGTTCTCGTACCAGCCTGCAACGGCGCTTTCGGGTGGCGGCGTGGTCCGGCACACCCGCGCTTTGAATTCTAAACACATGCCGAAAACTCGATCATGGCGCGCCCTCACAAAATCGCCTCGAACGCGCTGCGCAGCGTCTCATGTCGAAACTTGAATCCGTTGCTCAACGCCTTGTTTGGCAACACTCTCTGCCCTCCGAGCAGCAGCTCGTTGGCAAAGTCGCCGCCGACCCGGCGCAACAGGCCTGCGGGAATCCGGAACACGGCCGGACGGTGCAGCCGCCGGCTGAGTTCCTCGGTGAATTTCAGATTGGTGACCGGGATCGGCGCCGTCGCATTGACGGGTCCTGAGATGTCGGGGCTGGCGATCACATGCGCGATCAGGCGCACGAGATCGTCGCGCTCGATCCAGGACATCCACTGCTTGCCGGATCCAAGCGGCCCGCCGAGGCCGAACTCGAAAGGCGTCAGCATCCGCGTGATGAAGCCGCCATCGATTCCGATGACGAGGCCGATCCGCAAATGCGCGACCCGCACACCATGTTCCGCCGCCGGGCGCGCCGCGTTCTCCCAGGCGTCGCATAATTCATGGCTGAAGCAGGCGTGGGATTTCGCTGACTCAGTCAGCACTTGATCCTGCCACAGCCCGTACCAGCCGATCGCGGAGCCGGACACCAGCACCGTCGGCTTGCGTTCGAGACGGCCAATCAAATCAACGACATCGCCGGTCATTTGAATCCGGGATTCGAGGATCTTGCGGCGCTTGGTTTCGGTCCACAGCCCGTTACCAACAGGCTCGCCGGCGAGATTGACGATGCTGTCGATCCTGACGTCGGCCGGAATCTGGTCGAGGCCTGTGATCAGCGTGATCGGCGGCGGCAGTTCGGCCTTGGCGGGGTTGCGGACCAGCGCAATCACCTGGTGGCCCGACGCGGCCAGGCTCGCGACCAGACGGCTGCCGATGAAGCCGGTGGCGCCGGTGACGAGCACGGTCTGGCGATCCGGCATTTTCGCCACCAGCCCGGTCGCGGGCGCAGCGTTCATTCGGCCGAGGCGTTTGGCTGCGGCAAAATCCCGGACACCGCACAGCGCGGCGCCGACGGTCGCGGCCGCCGCGACGATGCTGAGCCATCCCGTGTAGGCCGATGTGATAGCGGTCGGCTGCATCGCCCACGCAAAGAGAACCGGCAGCAACAGCACCAGGATGGCGCCGTAATTGATCGCGAGCAGCGTGTGGTTGACGCGTTCGCTGGCCGGCAGCTTGCGGCTCATGTCCTCCTCGACGAAGTCCATCAGCGTGATGACGATTTCCGCGACCAGCACCGCGATGATCGCCAGCGCGAAGACTCCGTGGACTTCCAGCCAGCCGAGCACCGCGAACAGGAACGCGTACATCATGTTGCGCACGCCGTGCAGCTTGAGCTCGTAGTGCTGCGATGGACGCCAAGCCAACCGCTCGGTGAGTTCGTGGTGATAGAACGTGTCGAACACGCCCATCACGATCTGAATGGCGATCAATACCCACAACAGCGTCGTCATGATGCGGCCTCCCGGAACACGGCGGACTGACGAAGCAGCCGGCCGAAACGCGGATGAACGATTTCGAGCGTGAAGCGGAACGTGCCGCCGCCGAGATCGGAATGGGTCACGGTCAGGTCGCCCGGCATCAGCCAGTCCGGCAGCGCCAGCCGCAGCGGCCCGACCTGCAGCGCATAGCCGACGCTGCGAAACACCAGGGCTTCGCGCTCGACGGAAATCCGCAGCGCCATGCTGATGCCGTGGCCGACATATTCCTCGAGCCCGGTCGGCCCGGCGAAGCGTTTCGAGGAATGAATGACTTGCGGAAATCCGCTGGCCCGGGCGCAGATGCGGGTCCAGATCTGGCCGCCGCTCGCCGCATCTTCCGTCACCGTCACCACCATCGGCACGCCGGTCTCGGCGCCGGTCGGCAGCGGTCCGCCGACCAGTCGCGCCAGTTGCGCCAGCCACCAGCCGATCCGGCTGAAATAGGCCTCATCGACCTCGCCGACATAGACGACGGTCTTGCCGTCGGCGTGGCGCTTGGAGAATCGCCGCCAGATCGCCAGCGGCAGACGCCCCCAATCGGCATCGGACAGCAGCGCATGGAAACGATTGTCGTCGAGCAGGATGTCGCTGGAAGGCGTGTGATGCGGATGGGTCGCCGGAAGTCTTGAGATCCTGATTGCTGATGCCATCGAACGCTCCGTTACTCCCACCCGCACCCCGCGCTATTTGGATTTTCCCATCGGCAGAAAGCTGACGATCTTCTCGCCGAGCTTGATCAGCGCGACCAATCGCGGCCGCGGCACTTTCAGCATCTGCATGTACCAGCGGTCGACCAGCTCGGTGAACTCAAGCATTTCCTTCAGCCGCTTGCTCGCGACCGGGCTGATGGTCGGATCGTCGGCGGCATCGGAGACGCAGGTCCGCAATGCGTCGACCGCAGGGTCGATCTCGCGCTCCTTGCGGCGGGCCGCGATCCGCGCCGCCACTTCCCAGATGTCGGTCTCCGCCTCGAAATGATCGCGGCGGTCGCCGAGGATCGGCACCCGGCGGATCAGATTCCAGGACAGCAGTTCCTTGATGGAATTGGAGACGTTGGACCGCGCCATGCCGAGGGTCTCGGCGATATCCTCGGCCGTCATCGGCGACTCGGCGAGATAGAGCAGGCCATGGATCTGGCTCACCGAGCGGTTGACGCCCCACTCGTCCCCCATGTCACCCCAGTGCAGGATGAACCGCTCGACGGCGGCGGGGAGTTTCTTCTTGTCGGTTATTTCTGTCATGACAGAAATATCTGACGCAACTGAGCAGAAGTCAAGCCCTGCCCGACCGTGCCATTGGCAAAAATGTGCCTAAAACTTGTCCGGTCAGTGGAACCAATCGGCTCGTCGCGCGTTCGGCCTGATTGGCCAGGGGTTCGGATGTTCGGAAAAGACAAGCAAAACCAGCGGGATCTGTTCGAGAGCGAACGCTGTTTCCGGCTTCTGGTCGAAGGTGTCGCCGACTACGCGTTGTACATGCTCGACCCCACCGGCATCGTCACCAGCTGGAATATCGGCGCCCAGCGTATCAAGGGCTATTCGCCCGAGGAGATTCTGGGCCGGCACTTCTCCGTCTTCTATACCGAAACCGATCGCGCCAACGGCAAACCGCAGCGTGCGTTGCGTACCGCGGAAGAGACCGGCCGCTATGACGAGGAAGGCTGGCGCGTCCGCAAGGATGGAACCTTCTTCTGGGCCAGCGTCCTGATCGATCCGATCCGCGAGGACGGCGAACTCATCGGCTTTGCCAAGATCACCCGCGATATCACCGAACGCCGCGAGGCCGAGCTCAAGCTCGCGCAGATGCAGGCGCAACTGGCGGAATCCCAGAAGCTCGACGCGCTTGGCCAGCTAACCGGTGGCGTCGCGCACGACTTCAACAATCTATTGATGATCATCAGCGGCAGCCTTCATACACTGCGGAAAGGCGTCGATGACGATCCGAGGCTGCAGCGCGCACTAACCGCCATCGACGGAGCGACCAAGCGCGGCGCCGCATTGACCAGCCAGTTGCTGACATTTGCAAGGCGGCAGAGCGTCAACCCGAAGGCGGTCGACGTCGCCGAGCGAATTAATGCGGTGCGCGATGTGCTCGGCACCGGCATCGGTGGCGCCGCGCGGCTGCAATTCGACATCGATCGCAGCGTCTGGCCGGTCTTGGCCGATATCGCCGAACTCGAGACAGCGCTGGTCAATCTCGTGATCAACGCGCGCGACGCAATGCCCGGCGGTGGCACCATTACGGTTGCTGCCGAAAACGCAGCGCTGAGTGATGAAGGTATTGCCGGCGATTACGTCGCCATTTCCGTGACCGATACCGGCACCGGCATCGCGCCTGACGTGCTCAGCAAGATATTCGATCCCTTCTTCACCACCAAACCGATCGGCAAGGGTACCGGCCTCGGTCTCTCGCAGGTTCACGGTTTCGCGCATCAGGCCGGCGGAACGGTCAAGGTGACCAGCGAACTCGGCAAAGGCACGAAGATCACGATCCTGTTGCCGCGGCAGGACGGCAGTCTGGCGGTTGACGCTGTTGCTTTCACCGAGGCCAGCGGAAGCGGGACGGTGTTGCTGGTCGACGACAATCCGGAAGTCGCGGCAGTCAGCAGCAGCTTGCTGGAACAACTCGGCTACACCGTCCGCAGGGTCGCGAATGCCGAGGCTGCCTTGCGCGAGATCGAACGCGACGGGATCGACCTCGTATTCTCCGACATCGTGATGCCCGGCAAGATGGACGGGCTCGGTCTGGCGCGTCACCTGAAGACGATGCGGCCCCAGCTGCCCATCCTGCTGGCGACCGGCTACAGCGAGGCCGCAATGAACGTCCGCGGCGATTTCCCCATTCTCCGCAAGCCCTACGAAATCCATCAGCTGAGCCAGGCAATCGCGAAATTGCCGCGGTGACCGGCCGCACATCCCAGGTTCCCCCGCCTCCCGGTTCCACCGGAAGTGCGCGCGAAACCCGTGTTTCTCCGTTGTCTTCCCGATCGCATTATTAACCGCATCGCCACCAATTGGCCGGTAGGTTCCGGGTCGCATTTACCCTTGCCGGTCAGAATGATTTGGCACTCCCCATCAAGGCGGAAGATGCCCGATCGACACCTCGCAAACCAGGGCGGTTACCTCCGGCGGATAACGCCCGGGATCATCGTGATCTTCTTTGCGCTGGTCATGACGGCCTGCATGCTGGGCGTCGTCGTCTGGAAGGCGCTCGAAGCCAAGGCCGCGGCGCTGTCGCGCGGCGCTAACGACATTCAGAACCTCGCCCACTCGCTGGCCGAGCACACCGGGCACACCATCCAGGCGGCCGATATCGCGATGGGCGGCATGGTCGACCTGCTCAAATACCGCGATCCGATACCGGAGCGATTCAACAAATATCTGGCCGAGACCGTGGCCGCGCTGCCGCAAATACGCGAGATCGGGGTGCTCGATACCAACGGCAACTGGCGCTACGCGTCGTTGCCGGAAACACCGCGTTACAACAATGCCGACCGGCCTTACTTCGCCTATCATCGCGACAGCGCCGACAGATCGCTCCGCATCAACGAGCCGCTGCAATCGCGCCTCACCGGACGAAAGACGATCCTGCTGACAAAGCGCGTCTTCAAGGAGGACGGCAGTTTCGGCGGCGTACTCACCGCCGCGATCGACAGCGACTATTTCAGCGGCTTCTACCGCGCCTTCCAGCTCGGCCCGGACGGCGGCATCAGCCTGCTGCGCAATGACGGCGTCGTCATGTCCCGCTGGCCGTTCTCGAACCGCAGCACCGATCTTTCCAAATCGGACCTGTTTACGACCCATCTCAAGCTGAGTTCGGTCGGTTACTACAAGATCACCTCCCCGTTCGACGGCGTCGTGAAATATTTCGGCTACGAGGAAACGCCGCAATATCCGCTGGTCGTCACCGTGGCGATGTCGGAAGACTGGCTGCTGTCGGCCTGGTCGACGGCGCTGCGCACCGACGCGCTGGTGGCCGGCGTGCTGTTGTGCATGATCATCCTGCTCGCCGCATTGCTTTCGTCGCAGTTCAATTTCCGGATCAGGACCGAGCGCGCGCTGCGACAGAGCGAAACCCACTATCGCCTGCTCGCCGACAACATCGCCGACGTCATCATCCTGCTCGACGGTCGCGGCAAGCTTCGTTACGTCTCCCACTCGGTCGAGCAGATGCTCGGCGTTCGCCCGCACGACCTCGTCGGCAAATCCTGCTTCGACATGGTTCACGCCGAGGACAAGGAGGGCGTGATGGCTGCGAGCGCGCGGCTGAACGGATCCGGCGCCGTCAGCACGGCCGTATTCCGCACCTACCGTGCCGATGGATCCATCGTCTGGGTCGAAAGCAACTTCAAGCAGGCCTCGGAACACGACAATCCCGGCGAGGCCGAATTCGTCGGCGTGTTGCGCGATGTCACGGAACGCAAGCGGATGGAGGATGAACTGAACCTGCTCAACCGCCGCCTCACCCAGCTTGCGGCCACCGACGGCCTGACGGGATTGACCAACCGGCGCACCTTCGACGGTTTTCTGGCGCGCGAATACGCGGCCTGCGAAGAGATTTCGGTGCTGCTGTTCGATATCGACAACTTCAAGGGTTACAACGACACCTACGGACACCAGGCCGGCGACCGCTGCCTGCAGGCCGCAGCCAAGGTCATCGGCGACGCGACCGCAAATACCTCTGGCCTGTCGGCGCGCTACGGCGGTGAGGAATTCGCCGTCGTGCTGCCGAACATTTCCGACGACGATGCATTGAAAGTCGCCGAGTCGATCCGGCTGACCGTGCGCGCGCTCGGCCTGCCCAACACCGCCGCCACCCGCGGCTATCTCACCATCAGCGTCGGTATTGCCAGCAGGACCCGCTCGACGCTCGGGGAAGCGGCGCTGGTCGGCGAAGCCGATGTCGCGCTCTACGAGGCCAAGCGTCTCGGCCGCAACCGCAGTATCGTGTATTCCTCGCTGGAGCTGCGACACGTCGAGGCCGGTTCGATCCAGCACGATCCCGAGCTTGCCCCGGCCGAGCGGAAGCGGGCGCATTAGCGCGATCGCCCACGGCGCGAACCAGCATCCACATCGTTCGAAAACGCTCCGGCAAGCTATCGCGAACCCGGCCGCCACGACAGGTCGTCCGACCACAGATAAACGACGATCGCGGCGAGGCACATCACGATGCCGACCCAGAACATCGGCGAATGATGGATCCGCCTCCAATCGCGTTCGGGGGCTGGCGGCTTCATGAGATACCTTCCTTGTTGCGGCCGGTGACGACGACGCCATCGATATCAGACATCAGATGGTAGGCAGCACGGAAAACCGTTCCCCTGCCCGCCGCAGTCCGAGCGCGTCGGGATGGCCGTCCGCTTCGCTGATCGCGTCGACCCGCGCCATTGACGGCCCGCGCCGGCACGCTGCGATCATGTCAGCAACGACATCCTCAGGTCCCGCCAGCAGCGCTTCGACGCCGCCATTCCTGAGATTGCGCACCCAGCCTTCGAGATGGCGCGCCGACGCCTCATCCGCGACCCAGGCGCGATAGCCGACGCCCTGTACCCGGCCAGTGACCGTGACATGGCGGATCGCGCCGCTCATGGTTTGCTCCTGAGCATGATCTCCGCGCAAACGCGTTCCGCGTTTGTCGCGACGGAAAACCGGTTCCCACTTTTCCGGATCATGCTCTATTTCTTCAAGTCGAGAAATTCGTCGCTACGCGCCTTCACATCGGCTTCGCGCATGGCCCGGCCGGTCAGGTCCGCCGATGCGATGCCTTTGAGGTTCTTCGGCGAGATTCCGTCGCGCAGCGCTTTCAGCGTGTCGTAAACCGCCTGCGTCGCCGCGGCGAACGGTGCATGGCCCTGCAATGCGATGCGTACGCGTTGGGCGGTGAGATAAACCAGATCAGTCATCTCTTCAGGCGCGCCACCGAGCACGATCGGCAAGGTGGTTGCCGCCGCGATCGCTTCCAGTTCCGCACGGCTCTTGATGCCGGTGAAGAACAGCGCATCGACACCCACCGCCTCGTAGGCTTTCGCGCGCGCAATGGCGTCGTCGAGATCGGCGATCGATACTGCACCCGTGCGCCCGATGATGACCAGCGAGGGATCGCCGCGCCCGTCGAGCGCGGCCTTCATTTTGCCGACGCCTTCCTCGAGCGAAATCAACTGCGTCTTCGCCTGCCCGAACGCCTGCGGCAGCAACGTGTCCTCGATCGTCAACCCGGCGGCGCCGGCCGCTTCGAGTTCCTGCACCGTGCGCCGGACATTGAGCGCATTGCCATAGCCGTGGTCGGCATCGACCAGCACCGGCAACGGCGCGGCGCGCGACATCCGGCGCATCTGCTCGGCGAGCTCGGTCAGCGTGATCAGCGCGATGTCAGGGTCGCCGAGCACGGCAAGCGAGGCCACGGAGCCACCAAACATGCCGAGTTCGAAGCCGAGGTCTTCGGCGATACGGATCGAGGTCGCGTCATAGACCGACCCGGGTCGGATGCAGGATGCGCCGTTGAGGATGGAACGTAGTTTTTCTCGGCGTTGGCGAAAGGCCATCGGGACACCTCAGTTCTATCCGCCGTCATTGCGAGGAGCGTTAGCGACGAAGCAAATCCATTCTTGCTTGGCTGTTTTATGGAGTGCTTCGCTGCGCTCGCAATGACGGTCGTTGTGTTGTTCGCGTTACGCAAACTCCAGAATCAGCGCGTCCACCGCGAGCGTGGCGCCGGCGGCGGCGTGGATCTTTTTCACGGTGCCGTCGCGCTCGGCGCGCAGCACGTTCTGCATCTTCATCGCCTCGACCACGGCCAGCGTTTCGCCGGCCTTGACCTCCTGGCCTTCGGCAACCGCGATCGAGACCACGAGACCGGGCATCGGGCACAGCAGCTTCTTGCCGGTATCGGCCGCCGACGTCACCGGCATCAGCCGAGCGGCAGCGGCCTCGCTCTCTGTGAAGACGTTGACCGGGACTTCATAGCCCTGATGCGCCAGCCGGATGCCGTTCGGAATCGCGCGCACCTGCATCGCCACATAATGGCCGTCGATGGTGCCCTGCCAGACCGGCACGCCCGGCGCCCAGTTCGAAACCAGTTGATGCGGCTTGCCCGGCAGATCGTCGGCGCCGATGAAACGCACAGCGATGCCGTCGGCCTCGCGCGCGACATCGAGTGCGATTTCCTCGCGGCCGAGCCACACCGCGCGGCGGCGCTCGCGCTGCACCAGCCGGCCGTTCATCTGGCCGGAAATCTGCCGCTTGCGTTCGCCGAGCACATGATCGATCGCAGCCCCCACGGCGGCCAGCCGCCGCGCGACCTCGCCTTCGGGCGGCCGCGCCGCAAAGCCCTTCGGGAATTCCTCTGATATGAAACCGGTCGAGAGCTTGCCCTCGCGCCAGCGCGGATGGCTCATCAGCGCCGACAGGAACGGAATGTTGTGCCTGATACCGTCGATATAAAACGAATCCAGCGCCGCCGATTGCGCCTCGATCGCGGCCGCCCGCGACGGCGCATGCGTCACCAGCTTCGCAATCATCGGATCGTAATGGATCGAGATCTCGCCGCCTTCCTGCACGCCGGTATCGTTGCGGACCGTGATGCCGTCCTGGCTGGTTTCGGCGGGCGGACGGTATTTTACGAGGCGCCCGATCGAGGGCAGGAAATTGCGGAACGGATCTTCGGCGTAGACGCGCGATTCCACCGCCCAGCCGGTCAGCGTGACATCCTTTTGCGCAAGCTGCAGCTTCTCGCCCGCTGCGGAGCGGATCATCTGCTCGACGAGGTCGATACCGGTGATCAGTTCGGTGACGGGATGCTCGACCTGCAGGCGGGTGTTCATCTCGAGGAAGTAGAAGCTCTTGTCCTGGCCGGCGACGAACTCGACAGTGCCGGCGGAATCGTAGTTCACGGCCTTTGCCAGCGAGACCGCCTGCTCGCCCATCTTGCGGCGCGTGGTCTCGTCGAGCAGCGGCGACGGCGCTTCCTCGATGACCTTCTGGTTGCGGCGCTGGATCGAACATTCGCGCTCGCCGAGATAGATCACGTTGCCATGCTTGTCGCCGAGCACCTGGATTTCGATGTGGCGGGGATCGACGATGAATTTTTCGATGAAGACGCGGTCGTCGCCGAACGAGGATTTGGCCTCGGCCTTGGCGAGATTGAACCCTTCGGCGACTTCGGATGTCGAATGCGCGATGCGCATGCCCTTGCCGCCGCCACCGGCGGAGGCCTTGATCATGACGGGATAGCCGATCTCGTCGGCGATCTTGACCGCATGCTTTTCGTCCTCGATGACGCCGAGATGTCCCGGCACCGTCGAGACTTTTGCTTTCGCGGCGGCCTTCTTGGATTCGATCTTGTCG
>JBOHIT010000040.1:0-12077 GCA_050726155.1 Bradyrhizobium sp. | reverse complement strand
CCGACGGCGGTGAGGGAGGACTCCACCTCGGCCGACGTCATCCGCAACTGGGCGCCGACATCGGACGAAACCGTGAGCAGGGCCTGCTGCGCGGTGCGTGCGCCGGTCTGGATGGTCTCTGACGTGTTGACCACGAGGTTGGTGAGCGAACGTTCCGCGTCCTCGACATGGGAGCGGATGCCCGACGACAGCAGTTCCGCGCGCGCCATGAGGTCGTCGCTGGCCTGGCGGCCGCTGCTTTCGATACGGCCTGCCACGGCTTCGACGCGCGAGCCGAGCAAATCCTCGAACTGCGCGACGCGCATGTCGATGTCGCCGGCGATGGCGCCGACCCGGGTTTCGATACCCTGTTGGATATCCTGGAACCGCGCCGTGATGGTGTCGGTCAGATGGGCGCTGCGGCCGTCGATGGTCTGGGTCGCGGCAGAAATACGCTGGTCGACGGCATCGACCGCGGCTGCAGCACCGGCCGTCAACGACGTCGTCACGTTGGTGAGGCGCTGGTCGATGGCTTCGACCGCTTGTGCTGCGCCAACGGTCAGCGACGTGGTCAGGTGGGAGAGGCGCGAGTCGATCGACTGGATCGCCTGAGTGGTGCCTCCGGTCAGCGACGAAGTGAGTTCGGTCAGACGCGAGTCGATCGAGTGGATCGCCTGCGCGGCGCCGTCAGTGAGCGACGTTGACAGCAAGCCGAGCCGATTGTCGATCGTTTCGGTCACGGACCTGGCGCGGGTGTCGAAGGTCTGCTCCAGCACTTTCAGGCGGCCGTCGACGGTCTGGTCGAACGACTTGATCTTGGTGTCGAGCGAGGTGTCGAGGAAGTTGACGCGCGTGCTCAGCGTGTTTTCGAACTGCAGCAGGCGCTGATCGAGCGAGGCGGTGATCTCGCCGCCATTCGAGGTCAGGCGGGTATCGAAGGTGTCGACATAGTTCTTCAGGGTGTCGTGGATGTGCTGGGTCCGCTGGCCCATGCGCTCGACGATCTCGCCACCGAAGGTTTTGACGGTGCGGTCGAACTCGGAGATGTGGCGGGTGATCAGGGCGCCGAGCGTGCCGGAGTCACGGGCGAATTTCTCGACCAGTTCGCTGCCCTGGTTCTTCACCAGTTCGTCGAACGCGCTCATCTGCAGCGAGAGGCTGTCGTGCGCGGTTTCGGTTTGGCCGACGACCTTGGCAACGAGCGAGTTCACGGTCACGTCGAGGGCGTCGCTGGCCTTGTCGCCCGAGGTCATGATGCGGGTCGCCAGGCGGTTGCCGGCCTCGTCGATCTTGTTGACGAGGTCGCCGCTGCGCAGCTCGAGTTCGAGCAGCAGCGAGTCGCTGGAATTCTTCAGGGAGTCGTGGACCTGTTCGGTGCGGTCGGAGATGCCGTCGACGATGGTCGACGAACGCTGCTCGAACTCGCCGGTGATGCGATCGATGCGCTCGTTCAGCATCTCGTGGACGCGATCGGCCAGATCGACGAACTCGTCGTGGACGTGGCCGGTCTTGAAGTTGAGGCTGGTGGTCAGCCGTTCCGAGGCGTCGAGCACGGCGCGGGTGGTCTCGGCGCTGGCTTCCTCGAGGCGGTCGAGCAGGTCGCCGCCGCGCTCGCCGAGTGCGAGGATCATGTTGTCGCCGGCGTGGCTCAATGCGGTGGTGATGTGGGCGCCGCGTTCTTCCAGCGCGCCGGTGATGCTTTTGGCGACTTCGTCGACGCGCGAGGCGATCGCGTCCGAGATCAGCGCGATGTCGTGGCGCAGGTCGATCTGCACGCCGGAAATGGCGCTGCGAACCTGTTCGGCCTGGCCGACCAGGTTGTCGCGCTGATGGGCGATGTCCTGCAGCAGCGCGCGGATGCGCACTTCGTTGTCGGAATAGGCGCGCTCAAGGGCGGCGACTTCATTGGCCACCAGCGTTTCCAGTTCGCCGGCGCGCGCGATCGCGCGTTCGACGCCGTCGCCCATTGCCGCGACCTCGCGGCGGATCGCCTGACCGACCGTTACCATCGAGTCGGAGGCCGCACCTTCGGGCTCGGAGAAGCGGATCGCGACCTGCGCCATCGATTGCGCGATCATCCGCATTTCCTGGCCGCGCCAGGCGAGGCTTGCGAGGAAATAGAACAGCAGCACCGGCGCAAAGAACAGCGCGGCGAGGCCGCCCAGCACCAGCACGCCGCCGCTCTGTCCCATGGCGGCCTGCAGCGAGGGCAGGAAGCTGATGGTCAGCAGCGCGCAGCCGAGCAGCCAGACCGCGCCGAACACGGTGGCCAGCGTGTAGACGCCGCGGGCCGGACGGCCCTTCTGGATCGCCTGCAGAATTTGTCCGATGGTTTCGCGATCGTCATTGGCGGCTCTGCGCGGCACGCGCGGCTCTTCGATCGGATCGAATACCGCCCGGTCCACGCCAGAACGCGTGTCAAACGGAGTTTCGGAGTAAGCCGGGGGCGCAGATGAGATGGCGGGCGAAGAAAGGTCGTTGTCGATCGAATTCCGGTTGGGATCGACCGTGGTATCGCTGATGTTCAACGCTTCCTGAATGGCGGAAAGCGCGACTTCGGTGGGATCTTTGACCTTCTTGGGATTGTTCGCCATGTTCAGTCTGAGCCCTCTTACTTTTTACGCGTCCAGCTGGTCTTGCGATTGATCTTGCGCACGTCCCCGCAAGCCCAAAACCGGAATCTTTGCCCCGCACGGACCGCACCGCGCCCGTCGGCGGCTTGTCCGCTACATCCGCAAACATCCTATTGGCAGAGCGATGCGAATGAAATGGTCGCGATTAAGACATTCTTAATCATCGTTAACAGCTTTGTGGCTTAAGGCCTTAAGGACACTCGAAATTCCCGCGGGCGATCGCGGATTGGGGCAACTCGTCGGCAAAAACAAGGCGAACTTGCGGCAATTCCGGCATACGTTCCGTTAACCAGTTTCGTGATTGGCTGGCCCAAACAGCCCTGCCCGGATCGGTCCGGCAGGGGGAATCTGGGTCAGGCCATGCCGCTTCATCTTGAACGGGTAGAATGGATGCCGTCGCCGCCGCTCGCTCCCGATGACGGTCCGATCGATTTCGAACACTTGAAGCGCATGACGCTTGGCGATTCCGGTCTCGAGCAGGAAGTGCTGGCGATGTTCGCGGCGCAGTCGACCAGGCTGATGGCTGCCCTTGCCACCGTGCCGGCCGATGCGGGTGCGCTGGCGCACACGCTGAAAGGCTCGGCCCGCGCGATCGGCGCTTCGGATGTGGCGGAAGCCGCTGCCCGGCTGGAGGCGGTGCTTGCTGACGGCGCCGATCCGTCCAGCCGGCTGACCGAGCTTGGCGATGCCGTCGCACAGGCGCGGGCGGCGATCGAGGCGGTCCTGCGCCGCTCGTGAACGGGGCGCGATCCGACGCCGGCAAAACCCCCGCCAAATTAGCCCCTCAGGTTTTCGTCCCGACCGCTGGCGCTGTGCGGATCGACCCGTTATAGGGACTGCCGGGGACCTTACCTTCCGTATTCCGGCAGCACGAGCGATCATGGCCAAAATCCACTTTGTCGACCATTCCGGCGAAAAACGAACCATTGAAGTCGAAAACGGCGCGACCGTGATGGAAGCCGCGATCCGCAACGCCGTTCCCGGCATCGAAGCCGAGTGCGGCGGGGCCTGCGCCTGCGCGACCTGCCACGTCTATGTCGATGAGGCCTGGCGCGAGAAGGTCGGCGCGCCGACCCCGATGGAAGAGGACATGCTGGATTTCGGCTTCGACGTGCGGCCGAATTCGCGGCTGTCGTGCCAGATCAAGGTTTCCGACGAACTCGACGGCCTTGTGGTCTCGACGCCGGAACGGCAGGCCTGAAGGAAGGCCGCTCGGGGTCCGCCCGACCGTTCAGCGGGCGCTTTATTTTCCGACCAGTTCCTCATCGACCGCATACACCGCGCAGTCGGTCGTAAATTTCGTGCATTCGGCGAGCGCCGCGTCACGGGCCGCACCGGCCGTTCGCTGGCCGCTGCGGTAACCAAAACCCCCGCCCGGCGACATTGCAAATGCCTTGTGGGGGTTGGCCGTCAAATAATTTGCAAAGGCTGAGCGGCCTTTCTCACCCAACCGCGGTGGCGGCGAAAGCGCGGCCGGAAGCGGTGCTGCGGCGAGTTCCCGCGTTCCCAGATTCTGCTCGTGCAGGAAGCGATCGACCATCGGGGTCCACAGCGGAATGCCGCGAGAGAACAGCGTGTGGCCGTCGTCGCCGAACGCCGGGGCGTCGATCAACTGGGCGCTGCCGCCCGCACCGGCGAATGCCGCGTGCATGCGGCGCGCGAGATCGGGGCCAAAGAACTTGTCGTTCTCCGCATAGATCCACAGCGTCGGAATGCGCGACGTCCGGCCGAGCGCCGCAAACGCACGGACCAGCGCCGCCTCGTCGCAAACATCGTTGTCGGCGCGCGAACCGCGACCGCCGGCAAAGCTGATTGCGGCGACGAGGCCCGACGGCGCAGACGCGGCGAGCCCGATGCTGGCGAAACCGCCCGCCGAAGCGCCGACCGCGATCATGCCGTTGGTGGAGACGTCGGTGCGGCTCTCCATCGCCCGGATCGCGGCGGCCAAATCCTCGGCGGATGCCCGGGCCGCCCGCAAATAATCGCGCTCGACGCAGGGACCGCTGCTTTCGGCATATCGGCCGCCGGAATCTCCGTAACCGCGCCGCATCACGACCAGTGCCGCGAAACCGCGCCGGGCGAATTCAATCGCCTGCCGGTACGTTCCATAAGGCGACATCGTCGCGCGCCCGGCTGGATCACGCGGCGTGCCGTGGCTGATCAGCGCCAGCGGGTAACGACCGCTGCCCGATGGCCGAACCAACATCGCCTCGAGGCCTGCTGGCCCCGCGGCCGTCATCGCAATGCGCAGATCCTCGCGATGGTATCCGTCCGCCGCGGCGTGCTGCGTCGTCACGGAGACGATCAGCATCGCCAGCAGCGCCGCGCGCATTATCGTCCGTCCATTCCGCGCCGGAGCCAGCGCTGGAAATTGCCGAGGATCTCCTCGGTCAGCGGTGCCGGCTTGCGCGTGGCCTCGTCGAGCAGCACCGATACCGATTGCGCCGAGGCGACGCATGTGCCCGCGGAAAAAACCACCTGGTCGAAGGTGACGGAGGTACGGCCGAATTTCACCACCCCAAGTCCCATCTCGATGGTGCCCGGCCAGCGCAGTTCGGCGCGGAAATGCATGTCGAGCCGCACCATGATCCAGGTGACGCCGTCCGGCATCAGCCCGTAGCTGCGGTCCTTCATCAGCGTGACGCGGCCGGTCTCGAAATAGGTCGCATAGACCGCGTTGTTGACGTGCTGGTTGGGGTCGAGGTCGGCGAAGCGAACATTGTCCGACAGGCGATAGGGAAAATCTTCCAGGCGCGGCGTTGAATCGAGGCGGGCAGGGGCGTTCACGGGGGCAGTCTCCGAAAATCTCACCCCGTTACAGCCCAGTTATCCTGCTTCGGCAAGGGGTTGGGCAAGGGGTTGGGATGGAGCTATCGGCCATATTATGGCTTTCCTGTTCCAGCGCCGTTGGCTAGACAGGCGCTGCCCCAGAAGCGCCGCCCAGGCCATCGGCTTGGTCCAACCGAAAAGAAGCTGAGATGAGCGAAGCGATCAAAACCGATGTGCTGATTATTGGCGCAGGTCCCTGCGGACTGTTCGCCGTGTTCGAACTGGGCCTCCTCGATATGAAGGTGCATCTGGTCGACATCCTCGACAAGATCGGCGGCCAGTGCGCCGAGCTCTATCCGGAAAAGCCGATCTACGACATTCCCGGCATTCCCTTCGTCACCGGCCAGGGCCTCACCGAGGCGCTGCTGGAACAGATCAAGCCGTTCGGTGCGACCTTCCACCTCAACGAGATGGTGGAGACGATCGAGAAGATCGGCGATCCCGGCTTTCGCGTCACCACCGACGCCGGCCAGGTGTTCGAATGCAAGGTGGTCGTGATCTCCGCGGGCGGTGGTTCGTTCCAGCCGAAGCGTCCGCCGGTGCCGGGCATCGAAGCCTATGAAGGCACGTCGGTGTTCTACGCCGTGCGCAAGATGGAGCAGTTTCGCGACAAGAACATCCTGATCGTCGGCGGCGGCGATTCCGCACTCGACTGGACGCTCAACCTGCACCCGCTCGCCAAGCGCGTGACTCTGTTGCACCGGCGTGACGATTTTCGCGCGGCACCGCATAGCGTCGAGCAGATGCGCGCGCTGGTGGCTGCCGGGAAAATGGATCTCAGGATCGGTCAGGTCACGTCGCTCGAAGGCGACGGCGGCAAGCTTTCCGGCGCCGTGATGAAAGACAACGCCAACGCGGTCTCGAAGGTCGAGTGCGATACGATGCTGCCGTTCTTCGGACTGACCATGAAGCTCGGACCGGTGGCGAACTGGGGCGTTGCGCTGGAGAACAATCTGGTCCCGGTGGAGACCGCCGCGTTCGAGACCAATGTATCAGGCATTTTCGCCATCGGCGACATCAACACCTATCCCGGCAAGCTGAAGCTGATCCTGAGCGGATTCCACGAGGGCGCCCTGATGGCGCAGAAGGCGCACCGTTACGTCTATCCGGACAAGCGGCTCGTGTTCCAGTACACGACCTCATCGTCGAGCCTGCAGAAGAAACTCGGGGTCAACTGATTCCAACCGAAATATGACCGAAGGGCCCTTGGCGTATACGCCGAGGACTCGCGATCGTCTGTGCAGGCACTGGAACCCACCGCGAAATGGCCTTAGTCTGCGGTCATTCATTTTGTGGATTAGTCAGGTGATGACGATGCGAAATGCGCTTTCCCGAGTTCGACTGGTGTTGCCGTTCGTGATGCTCGCGTTCGCATGCGAACTTGCGGCCGCGATCCCGGCTGCGGCCCAGGAGCCGACGGCCGCCGGCCTTTGGCAAAAGGTCGAGAAGGGCAAGCCGGTCGGATGGTTTCTGGTGGTCGATCACGACGGCATTTTTGAAGGCGCGTTTGCCAAGCTTTTTCCAGAGCCCGGTGACGCGCCCAATCCGGTCTGCTCAAAATGTACCGACGATCGAAAGGATGCGCCGTGGCTCGGGCTCTCCTTCATCCGCGACATGAAGCGCGACGGATTGAAATACGAAAACGGCAATGTGCTCGATCCGCGCGACGGCAAGATCTACAAGGCCAAGATGACCGTCAGCGCCGATGGCCAGACATTGACGATGCGCGGCTATATGGGCATCTCGTTGTTCGGCAAGGATGAGGTCTGGACCCGTTTGCCGGACACCTCGATGGCGCAGGTCGATCCCGTTGTCGTCGCGAAATATTTGCCGGCGCAGGCAGCGGCGATGAAGCCACCACCCGCTGTTCCGAAAGCACCGGTCGCCCCGAAGAAGACAACGGCGCCTGCACCCGCAGCGCCGGCGCGTTAGCGCAGAACGTTGCCGGCAAGTTCGAGCAAGATCAGCGACTATCGTTTCTGTTCGCACCGATTCGTACAGGTTGGTTTACGCAGTTTCTGGCGGATAGCTACTGGCATGGAATGCCGCACGGGACGAGCCACGCCCCGCAGGCCTTGGCTCGCCGGCCGATCAGGGGGATGCCGCTCTGGCAAGACCTCAAGCCATCGGCCAATTGCATCAGGCGATGTCCGAGTTCGAGGGTAAAGCGGAAATGCCGCGTACATATCCCAAACGTCGTTTTTGACCCGGAGCAGACATTGTGTGCGGCAATGGACCATTGGCAAAAAGACCAAACCTATGGCTTGATGTCCGCTGCTCCGATGCCCGGTGATCGAATGAGACGGCGTGATTTCATTATTTTGGCGGGCGGTGGAGCGGCAGTGTGGCCGCTGGCCGCCCAGGCGCAGGCGGCGATGCCGGTCATCGGATTTCTTGCTGCCGGCTCTTCAAAAGGGGATGAGCAGATCGCTGCGGCCCTTTTCAAGGGGTTGGCCGAAACCGGTTACGAAAACGGCAAGAACGCAAGAATCGAGTACCGCTGGGCCGACAATCAATACGAGCGACTGCCATCGATGGCGGCCGACCTGGTCCGCCAAAAGGTCGCTGTGATCGCAGCGACGACAACCCCTGCGGCAAAGGCGGCGAAGGAGGCGACTACAACCATTCCCATCGTCTTCACCACTATTTCCGATCCCGTGCAGATAGGATTTGTCGCCAGCCTGAACCGGCCGGGGGGCAATGTGACCGGCGTAACACTGCTGAGCGTGGAGGTAGGACCGAAGCTGCTGGAACTGCTGCGCGGGACGGCGCCTTCAGCCACTCTCATGGGTCTGCTTGTTAATCCGACCAACCCCAATGCGGAGAGTCAGGCGAAGAACACGCAGGCGGCAGCGCTTAAGCTCGGCTTGCAGCTGCGGGTTTTTAATGCCAGCGCCGAAAGCGAATTTGATGCTGCCTTTCTCCAGCTGAAAGAACTGCGGATTGGCGGGCTGATTATCGGCCAGGACGTCCTTTTCAACACCAAGAGCGCACAGCTTGCCGCGCTCACGGTCCGTCACGGGATTCCGGCAATCGCATTGGTGCGAGAGTTCGCCGTCGCGGGAGGCTTGATTAGTTATGGCGCGAGCCGATTGGATGCCTGGCGTCAAGCAGGCATCTACGTCGGGCGGATTCTCAAGGGCGAAAAGCCTTCCGAATTGCCGGTCATGCAGCCGACCACATTCGATCTCGTCATCAATCTCAAGACCGCGAAAGAGATTGGCCTAACCGTTCCAAACACGGTCCTCGCACAGGCGACCGAGGTTATTGAATGATGCCGCGTTCTGACAGGCCGTGTGAAAACTGTCGAAGGCTTACCTGAGTTCGTAATTGGTGCCATCACGTCAGGGATTGTTTCCCCCCATCGGCGATCATTCGCCGCGCGCGAGCCGGTGCACCTTCAATTGTGGGCAAGGATTTTGGCCCGCACTCGCGCCGACGGACCCGTTGCTGGGCGGGGCTAGGGCATCTACAAACCGCGCGAGGATGTATTTGTGCCCCTGATTTGCCCGACGTGTCAAAATGTTTTTTCGGGTTTGCAGAAGCCGCCCGCGCCAGCGACGGCCTGTTTCTTTGCATGGGGTTGTTTTCGATATTTTGGTTTGGAGGCGGCCTAACGCAACGTCGGCAATGCCGGGATCGGCGGCGTCGGCTGCGAAATCACTTCGGGCACGGCGGCATCCAGTTGCAGCACGGCGGCTGCGGCCGGCAGTGCCGCGTCCGCCATCGCGGCGTGGCCCTCGGCGCTCGGATGCACGGCGCCGCCATACACCGCCGACAGCACCCCCCAGGTCGCGTCGTGGATGTCGTTGGGCTGTTGCGACGACGGCAGGCCCTGCGGATAGGTCATTGCCGCGAAGTAGCTGTCATTGGCGTCGCGGATCCAGCGCGCGCGCGGCAGGTAGGCGCGATATTCGCCGGCGCTGCGGCCGCATAGCATCGGCTGGCTGGCGGCGGTGACGATATCGGGATCGAAGCTTTCGCCGCGGGCCGAGAAACACTGGCGATCGAAATCGGGGTCGCTCTCCGAACGCGCACAGAATCCGTGCCTTGCAAAATTCGCCTGATGCGCATCGACAAAAGTCATCTGGTCGGCGCGCGGATTGCGGCACAGGATGCCGGATTGGCACAGCGCGAGCGCCTTGAGCTGGGGCAGGAATTCGCCGTCGACAAAGTTCGAGACGGCGGCGAGCCGCTGCGGCTCGGCGTTGAAGGAGGGATGAATATCGAAGCCGGCCCGTCCGCCGGGGCAGGGCGTGCCGCTGTCCGCCAGCGTCGGGTTGGCGTAGGAGGTGTAGACGACGCGGGACAGATCGCCGACCAGCGGTTTCAACGCCTCGCGCAGCTTGGCGAAACCCTGCGGCAGATCGCGCATCAACGCGCCGCGTGCCTCGTCGACCGATGCCAGCACGCCGCTGCGCCGGAACAAGGCGCGCTCGGTCGCGGTGTCCACGATCACGTCGGCGACGAGGCCTGAAAAATAGACGTCGTTGGCGCCGACCGACAGCAGCACGAGATCGAGCTTGCGGTCGGGCTGACGGCGCTTGGCCGCCGTGACCGCTTCGCGCAATTCAGCGAGCTGGGCGTTGACCGTGCCCTGGCAGTTACCCGATTTCGATGGCGGGCAGTCGCGCGCGCGTTGCGAGCCGAACAGGCCATCGGCGATGGTGGCGCCGGTGCAGGCCAGCGGCAGATACGTCACCGCGATGTGCGGATATTGCGTGGCAAGCGCCAATGCCGTCCGGGTCTGGTAGCTGTAGAGTGAGCGGTGGCAGGCGGCATTGAACCAGAGCGCGCTCTGCCGTTGCCATACCGAGAGCAGATCCGGCGCTTCGCAGGCCCGCCCGCCCTTATAGCCGGCGCGGCTCGGGCGATAATATTGGGCGTAGGCCGCGCCCAGATAGGAGCGGAAGCAAAAGCCTTCATCGGACAGCGCGACCGGCCGATCCGGATTTCCCTCGCCGGAAGCGATGCTGTCGCCGAGGCCGGCGATGAAGATATCGCGCACCGCGATCTCGGTTGAAACGCGCTGGCTGCCGTCCGAGCCGGCAGAGACGTCGACGCTGGCAATGGTGGTCCGGCCATAGCGGACCCGGAAATTGACCGGTTCATTGCAGTCGAACGTCGACCCCTGCGGCCCGTCGCCATCGTCGAACGACCAGGCGCAGGTGGCGCCGACCGGTACCGGCCCGGTCAGCCGGACGATGATCGGATGATCGACCGGTGTCAGATAGCTTTCCTTGACGTTGTCGCGGGTGCAGGGCTCGCTGACGCGGCCGGCAAGGTCGATGCAAAGCCGGTTCACGGTATTGCGCGCCCAGCCGCGCCCGTCGCTTTGCACTTCCAGTGCCTGCTCCGCGGCCAGAACGCTGCGGCCGCGGTTGCTCTCGGTGTGCAGCAGGAAATCCCGCTCTTCACGGAACAGCCGGAAGCGGTTGCGGACCTCCCACGAGACCTGCAAGCCGCCGTCGGGCGCGGCCTGCGCGTTGGCCGGCGGTGCGGACAGCGCAGCCAGCACGCCGGCGAGCAGCGCGACACGCATCATCGAATTTGGGAGAATTCCGGCCATGGCGCGTTTGACGTTAGCGGTAAGGCAGAAATAAGTGAATGCGGCAGCCTCGGCCCAAAAAGTCCGCATGGCAACGATAACGTCGCTGTTACCCGGCAGGGGCGCTTTCGAGCCAGGCATGCCCCGACGATTTGATCCGCGGCTGGATACCACCAGTGTCGGGCGGGTTCTAGGATTGGCGGCTCTTTACCGGCTGCCGTACCCGGGCCGACGCCGTGCAGGCATCGGCGAGCCGGCGGCGTTCCTGCCAGGGCTGCACGACGCTGAGCCAGAATTCGCGCGCGCCCATGATCGAAATCGAAATCCCGAACGGGATCAGGAAATACAGGATCCGGAACACCACCAGGGTTGCCAGCAATTGCTCCTTGCTGAACTGGGGCAGCGCCACCAGCATCGCGGCGTCGAATACGCCGATGCTGCCCGGCGCATGGCTGGCGAAACCGAGCAGTGTCGCCAGGATGAAGACCACCGCCAGCGAAACGAAATCGATGTGCGGCTCCATCGGCATCAGCAAATACATCGCAAGCGCGCAGAATCCGAGATCGACCACGCCGATCATGACCTGCAGCAGCGTCAGCCGCGCCGAGGGCAATACCACCTTCCAGCCGTTCTGGCCGAGCTCGCGGCGGTTCTCGCCCAAAACCAGCCAGAGGAAATAGGCGGCGATGCCGGCGAGGCAGCCGATCGCGATCAGCCGGTTCATGGCCGGCGGCAGCAGATCCATCGCCGAGGCCGCCCAGGGGTGCCAGGCCATGCCGATGCCGAGCACGAACAAATTGCCGAGCCAGAAGGTCAGCCCCGAGAGGAAACAGATCTTGGCGACATCGATCGCGGTCAGTCCGTAATCGGAATAGATCCGGAAGCGGATCGCGCCGCCGGTGAAGACGGTAGCGCCGATATTGTGGCCGATCGTGTAGCTGGTGAAACTCGACAGCGCGGCGATGCGATAGGGGACGTGATTCTTGCCAATGGTTCGCAATGCAAAGAAATCGTAGAAAGTCAGCGTGCAGAAGGCGCCGACCACGCACAGGGCGGCCAGCGCGATCCGATGCGGCGCGATCTCGGTC
>JBOHIT010000039.1:0-2579 GCA_050726155.1 Bradyrhizobium sp. | reverse complement strand
CATCCATACCGCGCAATTGACGATCTGGCACACGGCCTGGCTTCTCGACAAGGGCGAGCGCGCCGCGACCGAAAGCTCGATGGCGAAAGTCATTTGTTCGGAGGCCATCGCGCGCGTTGCGGACCGTTCGCTACAAATTCTTGGCGGGCTGGGAACCACGCGTGACACAGTGGTCGAACGTTTCTATCGGGACGTGCGCGCGTTTCGCATCTATGACGGGCCATCGGAAGTCCACCGTTGGGCTCTCGGCCGCCGCATTGTCCAGCATCGCGCGGGCTAGGCCGAACTCGCACCGCCAAAAACAACAAAACTCAGGGAGAAAGCAATGCGTAACGTCTGGTCGCCCGCACAACATACGCCGGTGGAAGGTTACGAGGCCATGTGCGCGAACTTTCACTGGCAGATTCCGGAGACATTCAACTTCGCGACTGACGTGATCGACAGATGGGCAACCGAGCAGGATGGTCCGGCGCTGATCTGGCAGAATGCGGCGGGTGACCAGCGCACCTTCAGCTATTCGGAGCTTGCGCGGCGTTCGAACCAGCTCGCCAATGTCTTGCGCGACCAGGGCGTCGAAAAAGGCGATCGCGTCATTGTCATGCTGCCGCGACTGCCAGAGTGGTTCATTTCCGTCATCGCAACGATGAGGATCGGCGCGGTCCCGATCCCCTGCATCGAAATGCTGACCCTGCGCGACATCGAATATCGCGTCGAAAATGCCGAGGCCAAGGCCGTGATCTGCAGGCCCGAGCACGCCGCCAAATTCAGCGCGGTGGAGGGCGCAATCCCGGTAAAGATCGCGCTCGGCCGAATGGCAGGCTGGCTCGACTGGTACGACGAGGTGCCGCGCGCGCCGCATACGATCACGCCGGCGACCGTCAGGGCCGAGGATCCCGCGATCATGTACTACACGTCCGGCTCGACCGGCCATCCGAAGGCCGTCATTCACGCGGCGCGCGCGATCTACGCGTGGCGCGTCTCGGCCATCTACTGGCTCGACCTGCGCCCCGGTGAGGTCATTTGGTGCACGGCCGATACCGGGTGGAGCAAGGCAGGCACCAGCATCATCTTCGGTCCGCTGAGTTGCGGAGCCTGCTCGTTCTTCTTCGACGGAGCCTTCGATCCGAAGGAGCGGCCGCGCCTTCTGCGTAAGCACAAGGTGACGGTCTATTGTGCGCCTGGTACGGAATTGTCGCGTGTCGTGAATGAGGTTCAGCGGGGCGACCTTGGCTCGCTGCGCCGCGTCGTAACGGCGGGCGAAGCCATGAATCCGATCGTCGCCGAGCGATGGCAGGAGGCCACAGGCATCCGCATCGACGAAGCCTATGGGCAGACCGAGGCGCTGATGATTGCCTTGAACTATCCGAATGAACCGGTCCGCTACGGATCCATGGGGCGGCCATCGCCCGGTTCGGATCTCGACGTGATCGATTCCAGCGGACGGCGGCTGCCTCCCGGCCGCGAGGGCGACCTCGCACTGAAAGTTCCCCATCCGCAGTTGATGTTGGGTTACTGGAAGGACCCCAACAAGACCGACTCCTGTTTCGTCGACGGGCCCGACGGCCGGTGGTATTTGACCAGCGATCGCGCCGAGAAGGATGCTGAGGGTTATTTCTGGTACCGCGGGCGATCAGACGATGTCATCAACTCCGCGGGCTACCGGATCGGCCCGATCGAGGTGGAAAATGCGCTCGTCGAGCATCCGGCGGTTCAAGCCTGCGCGGTGGTGGCCAGTCCGGATGTTGAACGAGGCGAGATCGTCAAGGCATTCGTTGTGCTTCGCGCCGGCGTCGAGCCGACGCCGGAATTGACGCGCCAGTTGCAGGACCACGTCAAGACGGTGACGGCACCGTACAAATATCCCCGCGCCATCGAGTATATCGCAGAGTTGCCCATGACGATCGCGGGGAAGATCCGAAGGCGCGTCTTGCGTGATCTCGAACTGTCCCGTCAGGCAGAAAAGAAGTGATGACGTCGGTCTGGCCCGGGGGAGTCCCGGCCGGCCGGGTTCAAGCGAGGGTGAGGCCGCCATCGACGACGATCGTCTGTCCGACGATATAGGCGGAAAGCGGGGAGGCGAGGAAAAGCGCCGTGCCTGCGATGTCTTCGGGCTGGCCCAGCCTTTTCAGCGGCACGCCTTGCTCCATTCCCTCGCGCCGCTTGGGATTATCGGTCGTCACTTTGGTAAGCTTCGTATCAACCAGTCCGGGCGCAATACCGTTGACGCGAATGCCGTCTTCGGCCCACGCTTCACCGAGCGTGCGGGTGAGACCGACGGCACCGGCCTTGGAGGCGTTATAGGCCGGATTGCCCTTGGTCGACCGAAACCCCGCCATTGAACTAAGAATGATCAGGGATCCCCTGCTTGCCTTCAGCATCTCCTGAAACTTGCTGCTGCAGGCCATCAGGCTGTTGAGATTTACGTCGATGATGCGCTGAAATCCGTCGATCTCGAATTCCCGGCGCCCATAGAGGACAATGCCCTGGGAGAGGACCAACACGTCCAGGCGGTCGAAGGGGGGCTGCAATGCCGCGATTGCGCTGAAATCGCCAACATCAACCTGGGTGTAGTGAAGGCC
>JBOHIT010000038.1:0-4824 GCA_050726155.1 Bradyrhizobium sp. | reverse complement strand
GGCCGACATTGGGGATAAGTTCCTGCTCTAGATTCATGCTGATGCCGCCCCGGCTTTGGTCGCGCCGCACGGCGGCGATATCGGCGGGTCCTCCGTTCACTGCAGTCAACTGGATCGCGTCCTGGAAGCTTCCCATCCGGCCGCGTGTCAGAAATCCGTTGATTGTTAATCAGCGTGGGGTCTCGACGCCGATCGGCGGAGCTAAGCCATTGATGTTGCCTGCGCTGGCGGGGTCACTTTTGGATGCCTATTCACAAGTGGGCTTGTCGAAGTCACCGCGCAGCTCACGGCTCAGTCGAAGAGCGGCGCAATTCTTGAACAGGTCGTCGGCCGCCTCAGTCTCGAACCCACCGTTTCCGCCGCGAGCTGGAGCGTCGCGCCAGTGCTGGAATAGCAATCCTCAACAGGGCGTTCAGAGTATCGGGAGCAGCGACGAAGCGTCTTGCAATTGCGAATTACTTGCAATAAGGGTTGGCAACCGGTAGGGGCCGCTTTGCTATGACTCTTGAACGCAACAATTGGAGATCCGGGCAAACCGGGCAGGATCATCAACTTCGCTTCATGGCAGTGCGCCGGCATGGTTGCAGAGATGACAAAACAGAGCGCCGGCATGTTCGCGCTGGAAATATCCGAACAATGAGCGCGCATATCCGACGCTTGGAGCGCGTACTTGCGGGTCTGGGCTTGGGCCTGCTGGCGTTCGATGGCCCCGCGCTCGCGGCCGACCTGCCGCTAAGCCTTCCGGTCAAGGCGCCCGTGCCCTACGTCTCGTCGGCCTACGACTGGAATGGCTTCTACGTCGGCGCCCATGTCGGTGTCAGCACAGGCTCGTCGAACTGGTCCGCAAACTCGCCCGGAGCCGGCGGCCCAGGCCTGGGTGGATCATTCGACCTCCCGCTCCATTTCGATTTCACGCGCGGCACGGGCAGCTACGCCGCGGGAATTCAGGGCGGCTATAACTACGTTTTGCCGTCGCGCCTGATGCTGGGTTTCGAGGCCGGCGTGTCCTCCCCGAACTCCGATGTGGTGATGCCCAATTCGCTGCGAGGCAGCCAAACGGTGACTTCGCCCTTTAACAGCCAAGTGACGTATGGCGAGGAAGTGATTCACTCCGGTACGGCCCGCGCCCGCGTCGGTTACGCGTTCGATCATTTTCTGCTCTATGGGACGGGAGGATTGGCCTGGACCTATGATCGGGTGACGCGGATCCAGGTTGACGGAAATTCCTTCAACGGGCTGGCCACCCCAGGGACCGTGGACACCAAGCTGTTGTGGCGATTGGGATGGGCTGCGGGCATTGGTGTCGAAATCCCGATCGCGACGAACTGGACCGCAAAAGCCGAATATCAGTGGACCGGATTTGGCAGCAAAGGCGTGATATTCCCGGTCGCAGCAGAAACATTCGCATCCAACCTCAACACGCAAAGCATCCTGCTTGGCCTGAACTACCGGATCGGAAATGTTTCCGAGATCCGGAACTTTGTGAACCAGGGTCCATCCGCCTTGGAGACGGATCGCTTCGCCTTCCATGCTCAGGCGACCATGGTCGCCCAATACAACCCTCCGTTTCGGGCTCCCTATAAGGGCAAAAACAGTCTCATTTCGAATATCGGCCGCGAGACTACCGACCTGACCATGTATGCCGGCGTCCGGCTCTGGGAGGGGGCGGAAGCCTGGATCAATCCCGAACTCGATCAGGGTTTTGGCCTGAGCAACTCGGTGGGCGCTGCGGGATTCCCGAGCGGCGAGGCCTATAAGGTCGGAGCGGCATATCCCTACACCCGCCTGCACCGTGCCTTCGTTAGACAGACCGTCAATCTCGGCGGCGAGGTCCAGAAAGTCGATGCCGGCCTCAACCAGTTCTCCGGATCGCAGACCTCGGATCGGCTGGTGTTCACCGTCGGAAAGTTCGGCGCGGGCGATATCTTCGACACCAACAGATATGCCCATGATCCGCGCACCGACTTCATGAACTGGTCGCTCATCGACACCGCAACATTCGATTACGCAGCGGATGCATGGGGCTATTCGGTTGGTGCGATCGCAGAATGGTATCAGGGTCCGTGGACCTTCCGCGGCGGCCTGTTCGACCTTTCCGTGGTGCCGAACTCGGTGCGTCTGGATCCGACCTTCGGTCAATTCCAGTGGGTCGGTGAAATCGAGCGGCGCTATTCCATCTGGGGACAACCCGGCAAGGTGGCGGTCACAGGCTTTCTGACGCGAGGCCGGATGGGAAGTTTCCAGGACGCCATCCAGTTGGCTACGCAGACGGGAGAGCCCGCCGATATCGCGGCCGTGCGAAAATACCAGAGCCGCGGCGGCATCAGTATGAACCTGGAGCAGCAACTCATGCCCAATGTTGGCCTGTTTGTCCGCGCCGGAATCGCGGATGGTAATAAAGAACCCTATGAATTCACCGACGTCGACCGCACGGTCGCCGCCGGCCTTTCGGTATCGGGAAAGCAATGGGGACGGGATAACGACACATTCGGCATTGCCGGCGTCGTCAACCGCATCTCCAACGTACACCAAGCGTTTCTCAATGCCGGCGGACTTGGCATTCTGGTTGGTGACGGTATGTTGCCAAAGCCGGGCGGCGAGAAGATTCTCGAAACCTATTACAGCTTTCCAGTGTTGGCCTCGAAGGTTACGCTGAACTATCAGCTGATCGTAAATCCGGCGTACAACCGCGACAGGGGGCCTGTTTCCGTGCTCGGTCTGCGAGTACGTACGCAGTACTAGCCCTAACGGGCTCAAGGCGAGCTTGAATAAGAGCGCGCAGCCAGCATCGGACAATTTGTCTTCTCCTGTAGCGTTCCGATAGTGGTTGCTTAGAATGCGCTTGCCACGTCTCGTCGTTGGAGCGGGTGTTGGCATGTGGCCTTCTCACAAGCAGCTCTTGGAGATCGTGGAGGAAATTTGCTTCCGTTGCTGTTCAATCAATCGCCCTCATTCACTCTTCCAGTGAGGGTGGGACACGACGCCCCCTGGAATCCGCAATATATCGATCTTCTGCCAAGGAGGTTCGGAGTGCTGTCATCCGCATGTGCGGACATACGCCTGGCATCGCCCATGACTTTGCAGACCTGTTTGGACAATTGCTTGGAAGGTGACGTTCAATCATCAAATGATCGCCGCTCCAGCCAATAATAGCGACCCCAGCCCATCATCTGTGCTAGGCTTCGTGTGTACTTGTTTTGGGAAACATCGGTACCTGGCGGATACGCAAAGGACTCGCGTAGATGTGGAAGGTTTCTCATAGACGGATGATGCGTGGCTTGGTGCGGAAGTTCACGGGAAGAGGCGCCGTTGGGTTTGTGCTGGCGGTCGCAATTACCACCTGTCTCGCTTCTGCGAGCTTTGCTCAGCGCGACCCGCTCGAGATCGCCCAAGCCGGATTCGTAGCAAAAGACCGCGGTGATTTCATGCTGGCGGTTCGCTTGTTTGACGAAGCGCTTGCGCGCGGGCTGTTCGCTGACAAACAACGCGGCCTTTTGTTGTACAGCCGAGGCGCATCATACGAAGCGCTCGGAAGCCGTGATCGGGCACTCTCGGACTTTGACGCGGCTGTCGCGCTGCTGCCGGATTTCCCCAACGTCTATCTGTACCGCGGCATCATTTGGGGGGACAAAGGTCAATACGATCGAGCCCTGCAAGACTTCTTAACTGCCGGGAAAATAAATCCCGGGGATCCCCTGATTTTCAACAATCTTGGGAATGTTTACCAAAAAATGGGGGATCTGGAACGATCTATCGAAAACTACAGCCGGGCGATCGGTTTACGCGCCGACTACGCTGAGGCTTACTATAACCGTGCTCGCGCGTATGCATTGAAGTATGACGAAGGACGCGCCATATCCGATTATGATAAGGCGATCTTACTTCGACCAGTCTATGCCGACGCCTACGTTAACCGGGCGGTACTGCTTTTCTCGCGCCGAAACATAGATGGCGCTCTGTCCGATCTAGGCATCGCGATCAGGCTGAACCCGCGGGACATCACCGCCTTGTCAAATCGAGCCAACGTCTATCTTGCATTTGAGCGATATGGTGAAGCGTTAGACGATTTCGATCAGGCTCTGACGGTGGATCCAGGCAATGCGACCATCTACCTGGGAAGAGGGCGGGCACGACTCTATTCCGGCGCGGTAGAAGACAGCATTGATGACCTAAAAAAAGCAGTAAGGCTGCGACCCTCGAACCCCTACCCCGTCATATGGCTCCATATTGCGCGGGTCCACAAAGGAGAGGCCGACCGCGAAGAATTTGAAGCAAACGCCAAAGCCGTGAAACGCGAACTGTGGCCGGGTGCGATGCTTGACATGTATCTCGGACTGCTCGACGGCGAAAAACTCAGAGAAGCTGCCGCACAGGGTGTCAACGGGGATAAATTGAGACGAGCCTGCGAGGCGCGCTTCTTTCTCGGTGAATTTTTGGCACACAACGGACAGCCTGAACAGGCTCGGAAAACCTTGCGCGAGGTAATCTCGGAATGTGGTCCTGCGGAAGCTGTCTACGCTGCGGCAGTTGCGGAGGCAAAATTGTTGCCGCGTGAGTAACTTGCTCTTGGCCTCAAACCCGAGGCAACGAAGCTGCCAATAGTGATAATGTTTCATTGTCAAGTTCACTAACTTAGCGCAATGGAACAAGGGGTCGGAACAAACGGCACTGCCAGTCTTTGATATTACGTTCCTACGTTCGCAGCTTTTCCGCGCCATGGTCGACGACGTCGATGTCTTTCTCGGATCGTCTACGTCCGCCGTCGAAATTGTTCCGCCGAGCGCCTCCGACGAAGCGCGTTTTGCGTTGCTCAACGAGAAGGGC